>NZ_VWWK01000302.1:0-4572 GCF_011753035.1 Burkholderia sp. Ax-1720
GCCGGCGAGGCGAGCCAGTCGCGCTGCGCGGCGGCGAAGGCGCGATAGCCGCGCGTCGCCACCGGCGGTTCGGCCTCGCCGCGGCCGAGCGCGTCGTAGAGGCGGCCGAGTTCGGCCAGCAGCAGGTCGAAGGACCACATGTCGACGCAGCCATGATGCAGGGCGAGCGCGACCCAGGTCCGCGTCGGGCCCTGCGTGACGCTGGCGCGCCAGGCGGCGACGCCCAGGTCGAACGGCGTGACCAGCGTTTCGCGCGCGGCCTGCAGCGCGGCCTCGTCGTCGGCGAAACGCGCCTGCACCAGGGCCGGTGCCGGCGCCTCGGCCGCCACCGGCTTGCCGTCGCGCTCGATCAGCACCATCCGCAGCACGTCGTGGCGCGCCGCCAGCTGACCCAGCGCGCGGGAGAAACGCTCGGCATCGAAGGCCGCGTCGGCCTCGGCCACGAAACCCTCGTTGTAGTCGACCGAGCCACGGTTCGCCTGCTGCGCGAGCCACAGCGCGGCCTGGCCCGGCGTTGCCGGCCAGTCGCCCTCGGCTGGCGCGGCCGCCTCGGCCCGCGTCGACGTACCGGTTTCCCCGGCGGCCGGCGCGCGCCAGGCGCGTTCGGCCAGCGTGCCGATCTCGGCGGCCAGCGCCGCCAGCGTGAGATCGCCGAACAGCAGCTCGACCGGCAGCTCGACGCGCAACGCGGCGCCGAGCCGATGCTGGACCTGCACAAGCGCCAGCGAATCGAGGCCGAGCGCCGACACCGGCCGCGACAGGTCGAGCGCGTAGAACGGCGTCTTCAGCAGCTCGGCGAACTGGTTCTGCACCACGCCCTCGACCAGCCGCGCGAAGGCCTCGCCCCGGGCGGCGGCCAGCATCGCGTGCAGGGCCGCGTGCGGGTCGTGCGCTACGCGCGCCGCGTCCCGCGTGCCGCTCGCGCCGGGCCGCGCCTCGTGCAGCACCTTCAGCGCGCCGCCGTGCAGCTCCTCGCGCACGGCGCTGCGCTGCACCTTGCCGCTGGAGGTCTTGGCGATCGAGCGCTCCTTGATCAGCACCACGCGTTCCAGCGCAAGGCCATGCCCCGAGGCGACGCGCTCGACGATCGCCGCGACGATCGCCGGGAACTCGGCCGACGGCGTATTGCGCCGCACCTCGGCGACCAGGGCCAGCGCCTGCGTGTCGGCTTCCGCTGCCTGCGTGGCATCCGCGGCCTGCCCGGCGCTCTCGCCGGCGCTCCCCGCCGAGGCGTTCTCGGCCAGCGTGAAGGCGGCCGCGCCGTCCGGCACCAGCGCGCGATGCGCGGCGGTGGCGGTGGCCTCCAGGTCGGACGGATAGTAGTTGTCGCCGCGCAGGATGATCACGTCCTTGCAGCGGCCGGTGACCACCAGCTCGCCGCCGTGCAGGAAGCCCAGGTCGCCGGTGGCGAGGAAGGGGCCGTCGCCGTCGGCCGTGAAGTTGCCGAAGGTCTGCGCGCTCTTCTCGGCATCGCCCCAGTAGCCCTGGGCCACGTGCGGGCCCTTGACCCAGATCTCGCCGACCGCGTCGTCGGCCAGGCGCGCGCGGCTGTCGCGATCGACGATCGCCAGCTCGCCGCCCGCCACCGGGCCGCCGCAGCCGACGCGCCGGAACACCGTGCTGCGACCCGAGGCGGCCAGGCTGGTCTGCTCGATCACGTGGCGCGGCCCGTAGCCGGTCGAACCCGTCACCAGCAGGGTGGCCTCGGCCAGCCCATAGCTGGGCCTGAACGCCTCGGCGCGGAAGCCGCAGGCGCCGAAGCGCGCGACGAAGGCGTCCAGGGTGCGCACCGACACCGGCTCCGAGCCGTTCACGGCGGCCGTCACGCTCGACAGGTCGAGCCCGGCCAGTTGCGCCGGCGCGATCTTCTCGACGCACAGCTGCCAGGCGAAGTTGGGCGCCACGGTCAGCGTGGCGCGATAGCGCGAGACGGCCTGCAGCCAGCGCAGCGGATTGCCGAGGAAGTCCATCGGCGCCATCAGGGTGGTCGGGTAGCCGACGTAGACGCCCTGCAGCAGGGTCATCAGCCCCATGTCGTGGAACAGCGGCAGCCAGAACACCGCGTGGCTGTCCGGCGTGTTGCCGCACATCAGGCGGATCATCTCCTCGTTGGCGAGCAGGTTGCCGTGCGTGACCATGATGCCCTTGGCCTGGCCCGTCGATCCCGAGGTGTATTGCAGGAAGGCCAGCGTGTCGGGCGTGGCCGCGTGCGGGCGCCAGCCGGCCGGGTCGAGCTCGCCCAGCTCGTCGACCACGATCAGCTCGACCGCGCTCAGCGCGGGACGCTCGGCGATGAAGGCCTCGATCGAGGCGGCCTGCTTGCGGGTGAGCATCACGAAGCGCGGCGCGGCGTCCTCGATGATGCGCGCCAGGCGCTCGAAGTGATGGTTGTTGCGCGGCGCGTAGGCCGGCACGGCGATGAAGCCGCCATAGAGGCAGCCGAAGAAGGCGCTCACGTAATCGAGGCTTTGCGGGCAGACGATCAGCGCGCGATCGCCGACGGCGCCGCTCGCGGCCAGCCGCGCGGCGACGCGGCGCGCCGCCAGGTCGAGACCGGCGAAGCTCAGGCTCGGCGCCGCATCGTCGCCGTCGCGGCCTTCGAGATAGCGATAGGCCAGCGCCTCGCCGAGCGTCTCGGCGCGCGCACGGCACAGATCGACGAAATTCGCGTGGCCGCTCATCGCGCCTCCCCTGCGGCCATGTCAGCCGCCCCGGCCGCCCCGGCCTGCGCGCGTCGTTCGCGCCATTCGCTGGCCAGCAGCGCATAAGCGTATTCGTCGCCCCAGGCGCCCTTGAAGAACACGTTCTGGCGATACATGCCCTCGCGGCGGAAGCCCAGGTGCTCCAGCAGCCGCTGCGCGCGCGCGTTGAGCGCATCGACGGTGGCTACCAGCCGGTGCTTGCCATGCTGCTCGAACAGCAGCTCGACCACGCTCGCCACCGCCTCGCGCGCATAACCCTGGCGCTGCGCCTGAACGTCGAAGGTCACGCCCAGCTCGGCCTGGCGTCCCTCGTCGAGGAAGTGCACCGCCACGTCGCCGACCAGTTGCCCGTCGGTGCGGCGTTCGGCGGCGATCTGGAACCAGGTTTCGTCGGTGTCGAAGGCGAGCGGCTCCTGCTCGGCGAAGAAGGCCAGCGCGTCGTCGAAGGAATACGAGGACCAACCCTGGTAGCGCGCCACCTCGGGATGGTTGCGGTAGGCGGTGAAGCTGGCGAGGTCGTCGCGCGTGAAGGGGCGCAGCACCAGGCGCGCGGTGGCAAGCGGGAAGCTCATTCGGGTTCCTTGAAGTCCGGTGGCGGGCTGGTCGGCGCAGACCGTGGAGATGCGGGAAGTCGCGGCGCTCATCGATGCGACTCCATCGCCTCGGGCAGCGCGGCCTCGGCGAGGATCGCCCCGGCGGCCGCGATGGTGGCGTCGATCGCCGCGTCGTCGATCTGGTAGTGGACGACGGCGCGGATCACGCCGTCGCCGAGCAGGCCCATGCGGATGCCCTGCTCGCGCAGCGCATCGAGAAAGGCGGCATTGCCGGGCACGGCCACGTCGAAGAACACCATGCTGGTGTCGAAGGCGGGCGCGCGCAGCGCGATGCCGGGAATCCGCGCGAGCCCGGCGGCCAGGCGCGCGGCGCGGCGATGGTCCTCGCCCAGCCGCTCCACCATCTCGGTGAGCGCGACCAGGCCGGCGGCGGCCATGATCCCGGCCTGGCGCGTGCCGCCGCCGAGCAGCTTGCGGTAGCGCTTGACGCGATCGATCAGCTCGGCGCTGCCGCAGACCATCGAGCCGTAAGGCGCGGCCAGGCTCTTGGACAGGCAGAACTGCACCGAATCGGCATACGAGACGATCTCGGCGGCCGGCACGCCGAGCGCCACCGCCGCGTTGAACAGGCGGGCGCCGTCCATGTGCACGGCCAGGCCGTGCTGGTCGGCCAGCTCGCGCACGCGGCGCAGGTAGTCGAGCGAGAGCACGCGGCCGCCGGCCAGGCAATGCGGGTTCTCCAGCGCGATCACGGCGGCCGGCGCGCACTGGTAGTCGTGGCGGTCGCGGATCGCCGCGCGCAGCGCCTCGATCGGCAGGCTGCCGTCGGCCGCGGTGGCCACCGGGTGCAGCACGCCGCCCCCCACCAGCGAGATGCCGCCCGCCTCGTAGTTGTAGAGGTCGGACTGGTCGCCGAGGATCACCTCGTGGCCGCGCGGGCACTGCGCCAGCAGCGCCGTCAGGTTGCCCAGCGTGCCGCTCGACACGAAGGCGGCGGCCGCCTTGCCGGTCATGTGCGCGGCCAGCGCCTCCAGTTCGTTGACGGTCGGGTCCTCGCCGTAGCAGTCGTCGCCGACTTCGGCCTCGAACATCGCGCGGCGCATCGGCGCGGTCGGCACGGTCACGGTATCGCTCAGGAAATCAATCAGGGGTCGGTCCATCGCCTGCGTCTCTCGTTCGGTCAATTCGTTTTGTCATCCTGACAACGATCGATGCGATCGCCGCCGCTTGTGGGGGTTGCGGCTGGCCAGGCCGCGCTCGGCCTCAGTGCGGCGCGGCCGCCAGCAGCGCGGCGACCCGCGTCTGGCGCTGCCGCG
>NZ_VWWK01000303.1:0-4571 GCF_011753035.1 Burkholderia sp. Ax-1720
CGAGAAGTCCGAGCGCGGTGAGCGCGGCGGCGATCGCAATCGCAACAACGGCAATCGCCGCGGCGGCCAGCAGGCCGGCGCGCGCGACGCGCAAGCCGCCGTCGCCGGCGCTCGCCAGCCGCAGCAGCCGCGTGGCGAGCGCGAAGGCAAGGAAGCGCGGGAGCCGCGTGAGAACCGCGAAGGCCGCGAAGGTCGTGGCAACCGCGAACCGCGCGAGGCACGCGAAGGCCGCGAGGGTCGTGAAGGCCGCGAACTTCGGGAAGCCCGCGAGCCGCGCGAGAACCGCGAAGGCCGTGAGCCGCGCGAACGCGACAACCGCGAGCCGCGTGAAGCGCGGGAAGGCCGCGAGGCACGTGAAGGTCGCGAGCCGCGCGAGCGCGCCGTGACGGCAGAAGGCACGGTGGAAGCGCCGCGCCAGGAACGTCGCGAACGCGGCGAGCGCGGTGAACGCGGTGAACGCCGCAAGGCCGTGCCGCACGCCGCCACGCTGGAAACCGTCAATCGTGGTGAAAACCATGCCGAAACGGCCGAGGACGCCGAACTGCTGGCGCCGGGCGCCGAGCAGGCCGGCACCGACGCGGAAGCCGGTGCGCGTGACGGCGAGGAACGCCGCCGTCGCCGCCGCGGCCGTCGTGGTGGCCGTCGCGATCGCGAGGAAGGCACCGGCACCACGCCGGAGGGCGTGGAAGGTGCGGAAGGCGTTGACCATGAGGCCACCGCAACGGCCGATCATGGCGCGGACGCCCCGGTCGTGGCAGCCGTCGCCACGGTGACCGCCGCTACCGCCGCGGTGGCCGTCGAAGCGGTCGCCGCGCATGCCGAGGCGTCGACGCAAGCCGTCGCCCCGAGCGCAGCGGAAACGGCGCCGGAAGCGCCGGCCGCCGAAGCGGCACCGGCAGCCCCGGTCGCCACGCCGGTGGTCGAGCCCGTGGCCCATGCCACCCCGGCAGCCGAACCGGTCGTGATCACCACGCCGGCTCCGGTCGAAGCGCCGCAGGCCGTCGAATCGGCACCGGTGGCGAGCGAACCGGCTCCGGTCGAAGCCGCTCCGGCAGTCGAGCCCGTGGCGTATGCCGCGCCGGTCCAGGTCGAGGCCAGCCCGGCCGAAGCCGAACCGGCTCCGATCCAGGAAGCAGCACCGGCGGTCGAACCCGCGCCGGCAGTCGAACCGGCCCCGGTCGCCGAAGCGGCGCCTGCCGCCGCGGTGGAACCGGCCCCGGCTCCGGCCGTCGAACCCGCGCCGGTCGCGGTGGAAGCGGCTCCGGCCGTGACCGCCGAGCCGCAAGCGGCAGTCGAGCCCGAGCCGGCCAAGCCGGTCTCGGTGCCGCAGGCCCTGGCCGCCGCCCCGGCGCCGGCCGCGGCCGGCGTCGAAGCCGCACTCGATGCCGCCGGCCTGATCTGGGTGAACACGGATGCCGACAAGCTCCGCGCCGCCCAGGAAGCCGCCGCCCAGGTCGTGCCGCAGGCACGTGCCCCGCGTGAGCGCAAGGCCCTGCCGCCGGTCGATTCGACGCCGATGCAACAGGTCGAGACCGGCTCGCGGCACTGAGCGAGCATCTCGCGCCAGGCAGCACCGGGCTTCGTCCCGCGCCGAAACCCGCCCTCCCGAGGGCGGGTTTTTTCATGGCGCGGGCTTTCCGGCACCCCATCCCTGCCGGTGGCGGCCGGTACAGCCTCGGCCGAGCTTCCCGCACAGTGCGCGTCTGTGCTCTTTTTCTACGGGTTTCCGTGCGCCGGCCCGATCGGCGTCTTGTCGTTAAAATAGACGCCTGTCCGTCCCCATGAACCCGAACCGCCCCGCCATGTCCCGACGCATCATCCCGGTCACCGATGTCAGCGGCATCCCGGACCTGTCCGGCGCCCTGCTCGCGCCGAGCGGCACGCTGCGCGACACCTTCTCGCGCCCGCTGCGGGACCTGCGCATCTCGGTCACCGACCGTTGCAACTTCCGCTGCGTCTACTGCATGCCGCGCGAGGTGTTCGACAAGGACTACCCGTTCCTGCCCCACAGCGCGCTGCTCTCGCTCGAGGAGCTCGAACGCACGGCGCGCATCTTCGTCGCGCATGGCGTCGAGAAGATCCGCATCACCGGCGGCGAGCCGCTGCTGCGCAAGAACCTGGAATTCCTGATCGAGCGGCTGGCGCGGATGGAAACCGTCGACGGACGCCCGCTCGACCTGACCCTGACCACCAACGGCTCGCTGCTGGCGCGCAAGGCGCGCAGCCTGCGCGACGCCGGCCTGACGCGCGTCACGGTCAGCCTCGACGCGCTCGACGACACCCTGTTCCGCCGCATGAACGATGCCGATTTCGCCAGCGCCGACGTGCTGGAAGGCATCTTCGCCGCACAGGACGCCGGGCTCGCGCCGCTCAAGGTCAACATGGTGGTCAAGCGCGGCACCAACGATGCCGAGATCGTGCCGATGGCGCGCCGCTTCCGGAACACCGGCGTGGTGCTGCGCTTCATCGAATACATGGATGTCGGCACCTCGAACGGCTGGAACATGACCGACGTGCTGCCCTCGGCCGAGGTGCTGGCGCGGATCGACGCGCAGTTCCCGCTGCTGCCGCTCGAGGCCCACGCGCCGGGCGAGACCGCGCAGCGCTGGGCCTATGCCGACGGCGGCGGCGAGATCGGCCTGATTTCCAGCGTGACGCGCGCGTTCTGCGGCGAATGCACGCGCGCGCGCCTGTCGACCGAGGGCAAGCTCTACCTGTGCCTGTTCGGCAACCAGGGGCACGACCTGCGCGCCCTGCTGCGCAACGGAGCCTCCGACGCGCAGATCGCCAGCGCCGTGGCGCGGATCTGGCAGGCCCGCGACGACCGCTATTCGCAACTGCGCGGCACCGCGCAGGCCGAGGCGCAAGCCGCCGACGGCGCGCGCCGGGTCGAGATGTCCTACATCGGCGGCTGAGCCTCGCGCCGCCGCCACGCCCGAAAACCCCGCCCCTTGAACTTCCCCGATCACGCCACGCCGCCCCCGCGCGACGCAGCCCCGCACGCGGGGCTGACCGGCCTGCTGCTGGCCGGCGGCCAGGGCTCGCGAATGGGCGGCGTCGACAAGGGCCTGCAGCCGCTGCACGGCGAGCCGCTCGCGCTGCACGTGCTGCGCCGGCTCGCGCCGCAGGTCGGCGCGATGGTGATCAGCGCAAACCGCCATCTCGATCGCTACGCCGAGCTCGGCCAGCCCTATCGCGCCCAGGTGGTGGCCGACGCCCGGCCCGGCTTCGAGGGCCCGCTGGCCGGGCTGCTGGCCGGCTTGCGGGCGGCACCCACGCCGCTGGTGCTGAGTTCGCCCTGCGACACGCCATTCCTGGCCGCGGACCTGGCCGAGCGCCTCCAGGCCGCGCGCGAGGCACAGGCCGCCGAGATCGCGGTGGCGGTATCGGTCGACGCGCAGGGCCAGCGCCATCCGCAGCCCACCTTCGCCCTGGTGCCTCGCGCCCTGGCCGAGGATCTGGAGGCCGCGCTGGCCGCCGGCGAACGGCGCGTGCGCGCGTGGTACGCACGCCACAAGACCGTCGAAGTGCCATTTCAGGACGAGCGCGCGTTTTACAATGCCAATTCTTTGCAGGAATTGACCCGCCTAGAACGGGACTGAGGCCGGCGCGGCCAGACCGCCCGCCGCCCATCGCCGCCCAGGCCTTGCGCCGATGCGGCAGCCGTCGCACCGGCGCGACTCCGATCCGCCTAGCGGCGCCTCTTCAGCCATGACCACGCACTCGTCGCCAGCCCAAATCCATCCCGAAATTCTGTCCGTCGACGCCGCCCGCGCGCTCGCGCTGCGCGAACTCGTGCCGGTGACGGAAACGGAAACGGTCGCGCTCGGCGAGGCGCTCGGCCGCGTGCTGGCCGAGGCGGTCGCCTCGCCGCTCGACGTGCCGGCCTACGACAATTCGGCGATGGACGGTTATGCCTTCGACGGCGCCGCGCTGGCCGCCGCGAACGAGGGAGAACTGAGCCTGGCGGTGGCCGGCATCGCCCTGGCGGGCCATCCGCATCCGGGCGGCACGCCGGCCGGTGCCTGCGTGCGCATCATGACCGGCGCGCCGATGCCGCTCGGCTGCGACACGGTGATCCCGCAGGAACGCGTGAAGGTGATCCCGCGGGAACACACGAGCGACACGCTGGTGAAATTCGAGGCGCAAGCCGTCGCGCCGGGCGCCAATTGCCG
This sequence comes from Burkholderia sp. Ax-1720, assembly GCF_011753035.1. Classification (NCBI taxonomy): domain Bacteria; kingdom Pseudomonadati; phylum Pseudomonadota; class Betaproteobacteria; order Burkholderiales; family Burkholderiaceae; genus Burkholderia; species Burkholderia sp. Ax-1720. The sequence continues at coordinate 4,176 of NZ_VWWK01000303.1, forward strand.
CCGTGCCGGCGAGGATCTGGCGCGCGGCGCGACCGTGCTCGAGGCCGGCCGCATCGTGCGGCCCGCCGATCTCGGCCTGCTGGCCTCGCTCGGCATCGGCCAGGTGACGGTGCGCCGCCGCCTGCGCGTGGCCTGCCTGTCGACCGGCGACGAACTGCGCGCGCCGGGTGAGCCGCTCGGCGCGGGCGGCCGCTACGACAGCAACCGCGCGACGCTGTTCGGCATGCTGGCGACGCTCGGCGTCGAGGCGATCGACGGCGGCATCGTGCGCGACGATCCGGCCGCGCTGGAAGCCGCGCTAAGCGACGCGGCCGCGCGCGCCGACGTGGTGATCACCTCGGGCGGCGTCTCGGTCGGCGATGCCGACTTCACGCGCGAGCTGCTCGGCCGGCTCGG
>NZ_VWWK01000029.1:0-63571 GCF_011753035.1 Burkholderia sp. Ax-1720
GGCTTCCTCGATTTCGTCGGCGAGGGCTGCCTCGGCTAGCCAAGTGGCGGCGGCTGCGGCTTTAGCCGCGTCGTCGGCGACGGCCGCATCGCGCAGTCAACTCGCGGCAGCGGCCCCGGCTTCCGCCGCGAGCGCCGGCTCGGCCGCTGCCGCGTCTTCCGCGTCCGTTGCGCAGCACGGCGCCGCCGCGGACAAGTCGCCGCTGGTGGTGGCCGGCACGCTGTCGGTGGTCAATGCCGCGCCCGGCACGCTGGCCGAGGGCAAGGTCCCGCTGGTCGACATCCACGCCAGGCTGCGCCTGGATGCCCACACGCAGCGCATCGACGATTTCGTGATGCGCATGCTGCGCGAGGGCAGCGTGACGGGCGGCGGCGCGCTGGCCGCCTCGCGCGGCCGCTTCGACCTGAAGCTGGCGAATCTCGACCCGACGCTGTTCTCCAGCGCGGTGCGGCCGATGCGGCTCGGCGGCCCGGTCGCCGTCACGCTCGACGGCGGCTCGCAGCGCGCCACGGTCGAACTGAGCGATCCGAAGCTCGCGCTGGGCCTGAGCGCTGACGTCACCACCGACGCGAACGCCACCACCATCCAGCGCGCGCGCGTGTCGGCGGGCAAGGGGCGCGTCGACCTGAGCGGCGTGCTCAAGCACGACAAGAACTCGAGCTACGAGCTCAAGGCGAACCTGGTCGACTTCAATCCGCTGGCCTTCTCGACGCTGAACCCGGGCAGCTCGGCCGCGCCGAAGGGCGGGGCGGGCGGCAAGGGCCGGGCCGCCGCGACGGCCAACGCGAAGCGCGGCGCGACCGCCACCGCGAAGACCGCGAAGACCGCGACGGCAAGCGCGACCAGGACCGCCGCGGCGCCGTCCCGCGCGGGCCGGCCCGTCGATGCGCGCGTCAACGGCACGCTCACGGCGAGCGGCGCGCTCGCGCCGGCCCTCACCACGAAACTGCAGTTCCGGCTCGGCGACAGCGTCTACGACGGCGTGCCGATGACAGGGCAGGGTACCGTGCAGGTGGCCGGCACGCGCCTGTTGCCGAGCACGGCCGAACTCTCGGTGGCGGGCAACCAGGTCTCGCTGAACGGCAGCTTCGGCGCGCCGGGCGACCGGCTGCGCTTCGCGATCGACGCGCCGCAGCTCGACCGGCTCGGCTTCGGCCTGCAAGGGCTGGTCGCCGCGCACGGCGAGGTGACCGGCAGCATCGCGCATCCGAACCTCGCGGCCGACTACCGGGCCACCGGCGTGGTGGTCGGCAGCAACCGGATCGGCTCGGCCGAGGGCAGCGCCGAGATTCGCGACGGCGCGAATGGCGCGCTGTCGCTGACGGTCGATGCCAGCGACCTGGCGCTCGGCTCGCTCGACCTGAAATCGGTCAAGGCGAAACTGGCCGGCACCCGCGCGCGACATACGCTGCAGGCCTCGGCGATCGGCAATGCCGAAGGGCGCGTGATCAACCTGCAACTGGCCGCGGCGGGCGGCCTGGTCGAGACGGGCGGCGGCAGCCGCTGGGACGGCACCGTCTCGCAACTGGTCAATCGCGGCACGCCGGCGGTTTCGCTCGACGCGCCGCTGACGGTTTCGGCCGGCGCCGATCGCGTGATCCTGGGCGCCAGCAAGCTGACCGTCGAGGGCGCGGTGCTCACGCTGCGCAGCTTCGCGCTCGACCACGGCACGATCCGCACCGCCGGCACGCTCAGCAACCTGTCGATCGCGCGCGCCCTGCAGGTGCGCGAGTTCCTGACCGGCGAACGCGCGCCGGTGCGCACCGACCTCGTGCTCGATGGCGACTGGGACCTGACGCTGGCCGCCAACGCCAGCGGCCACGTGCAGATCCGCCGCCGCGCCGGCGACGTGACGATCGAGGCCGGGCGCGGGATCGCCTCGCTCGGCATCACGGCGCTGGAGGCGCGCGCCGAGTTCGGCGCGGGCAACCGGCTCAATGCCACCGTGCATGCCAAGGCGAGCCGGATCGGCACCGCCGACGCGACGCTCGGCATCCCGTTCGCGATGCGCGACGGGGTGATCGGCGTGGCCGAGAACGGCCCGCTGTCGGGCAAGATCGACGTCGACCTGCCGGCGCTGCGCACCACCGGCGGCCTGCTCGGGCCGAGCTACCTGTTCGACGGGCGCGCCGCGCTCAAGCTGAGCGTGGACGGCACGCCGGCCAAGCCGGACCTGTCGGGCATGCTGACCGGCGACAATCTCTCGGTGACGGTGGTCGACCAGGGCGTGCAACTGAAGGACGGCATCGTGCGCGTGAAGCTGACCGACAACCTGGTCGATTTCCAGCAGGTCGAGTTCCACGGCGCCGACGGCACGTTGCGCGCGCTGGGCCGCGTGCGGCTCGACGGCAGCGCGCCGGACCTGGCCGCCAGCGTGGTGGCCGACAAGCTCGAGCTGTTCGCCTCGCCCGATCGCAAGCTCTCGCTGTCGGGCAGCGCCAGCGTGAAGAACGACGGCCCGCGCGGCCAGCTCGCGATCGACGGCAAGTTCACGGTCGATCGCGCGCTGTTCGACCTGCCGGAATCCTCGGCGCCCTCGCTGTCGGACGACGTGGTGATCGTGCGCCCGGACGGCACCGTGCCGGGCGAGGTCAAGACCGTGGCCGGCGTGCCGAAGTCGATCGGCGAGAAACCGGCGCCGGCGCTCGGGCCGCGCGCCAACGTCGATATCGACCTGGGCAACCAGTTCCGCTTCAAGGGGCACGGCGCCGACCTCGGCCTGCGCGGCACCATCACCGTGATGAGCGCGCCGGGCACGCCGCTGCGCGCGGTCGGCAACGTGCGCGTGACCGAGGGCTCCACTTACTCGACCTTCGGCCGCAAGCTGTCGATCGAGAACGGCTTCTTCACCTTCAACGGGCCGATCGCGAACCCCGGCATCAACATCCTCGCGATGCGCCGCAACCAGGAGGTCGAGGCCGGCGTGCAGGTCACCGGCACGGTGCAGTCGCCGACCGCCAAGCTGGTATCCGAGCCGAACGTGGCCGACAACGAGAAGCTGTCCTGGCTGCTGTTCGGGCACGGCACCGACCAGGGCAACAACCTGGGCCAGCAGAACACCATGACCACCGCGCTGGCCCTGCTCGGCAGCGCCACCGGCAAGCGCGTGGCGCAGACGGTCGGCCTCGACGAGTTCACCATCGGCCGCAGCGACGTGGGCCTGACCGATCCGCAGGTGGTGCAGCTCTCGAAGGCGATCAACGAGCGCTTCGTGCTCGGCTACGAACAGGGCCTGCAGTCGGCCAGCAATGCCTTCAAGGCGACCCTCAACCTGTCGCGCTTCTGGGCCGTGTCGGCCTATGGCGGCACCTTCCAGGGCGTCGACCTGAACTACACGCGGCGCTTCGATCGCTGGTGGTGGGCGCGGCGACGCTGAAGCGCGGCCTCGATCCGGCAAGCCGCAAACCCGACCCGCTCGCTCGCGAGCGGGTTTTTTGTTGGCTGCCTGTGGGCCTTCCGTGGCGTATTGGTAAGGAATTCGAAAAAACGATTCGAGGCGGAAATATTGCGTAAATTTGCGCGGGCCGCGCGGCCGCGGCGTGTAACGAATGTGTCACGGCAGCGGGAGAAGAATCGCGGTTTTCCATCGGGAGATCGAGAACAACATGCAGCTTCAGCCAACCCGCCGCCACCTGCTCGGCCTGACGACGATCGCCGCGGCCTGCCTGCTGGCCGCCTGCAACGGCTCCGACGATTCGTCCGCGCCCGCGGCTTCCGCGCCGCCGTCTTCCCCGAGCTCGCCGTCCACGCCCGCGACGCCGGCTGCGGCCGCCTTCGCCGCCGGCAACCTGGTGGTGGCGCGCACGGTCTACGACCCGGCCCTGGTGGTGAGCGGCGCGCTGCCCTTCGACGCCACGCCCGAGGCGAGCAATCCGCCGGTCTCGACGGTCAACGCGGTGACGCCCGGCACCTTCCCGAACGTCTTCACCAACGACAGCAACGACGCCGACTTCGGCGTCACCACCAGCATGTACCTGGACCAGTGGGTGCCCGCCGCCGCGAGCCCGGCCCAGACCACCAACGTGACGGCCGCGGCCGCCGCGCTGCCCGCGCCGGAGAATTTCTCGGTGAGCTTCGCCTCGCAATCGGGCATGGGCCTGAACGTCTCGCAGGACGGCAAGTCGCTGGTCTTCATGGGCTACAACGCGGCGACCGACCGGCTCGACGTCTCCAATTCGAACACGCCCGGCGTGGTGGACCCGAGCAACAACGACATCCAGGCCGCGACCTACCGCAGCGTCGGCCAGCTCGCCTTCGCCACCGGCCAGCTCGCGTTCACGCATACCAATGCCTACAGCGGCGACGATGCGCGCGCGGCGGTGCTGGCCAACGGCATGTACTACATGGTGGGCGCGGCCGGCAACTCGGGTTCGAGCCCGAACCCGACCTACGGCGCGCTCGACACGCTGTCGATGGACACCGGCCTGCAGAGCATCGTGCCGGGCAGCGCTTGCGCCTTCACCCAGGTGATCGGCGCGTTCCAGACCGGCAACGGCAGCAGCTACGCGCCGGCCGCGGCGGGCAGTTGCGCGCTGGGCACCCTCACCGACGCGCTGGCGAGCCAGACCTATGCCAAGAAGACCAGCATGGGCGGCAACCAGTTCGGCTTCACGCTGGCCTCGCTGAGCGGCCAGAGCTTCGACAAGACCAGCAAGGACGACAACCTGCGCGGCCTGTTCGTCGACGCGAACGGCACGATGTACGTGTCGAAGGACAGCGGCAGCAACGGCGTGGACACGGTCTATCAGGTCGGCGCCGCGGGCGCGCTGGCCGGCGGCAACACGCTGGCGCAGAACACCGCGATCACGATCGCGCCGGGTTTCCCGACCTCGACGCTGAGCGCCGCGCAGGGCGAATCCTCGTTCCCGAATCCCTGGCCGCTGGCCAACGGCGTGGGCTTCCCGTCCGGCATCTGGGTGCCGTCGAACAATACCGGCCTGATGTTCGTGGCCGACGAGGGCGACTACGACGACAGCGGCACCCAGTCCTACGCGGCGCTCGGCAGCGGCGGCCTGTGGGTCTATCGCAACCAGGGCGGCACCTGGAGCCCGATCGCGCATCTCACGGCCGGCCTGAACCTCGGCACGCCCTACACGGTCACCGATACCGCGGGCACCTACGGCACGCCGGGCGCCAGCTATACCACCGCGCCCGACGGCCTGCGCCACGTCACGGGCCGCATCAACGCCGACGGTTCGTACACGCTCTACGCCACCACCTCGACGATCGGCAACAGCCTCGGCAAGGCCTTCGATCCGGGCGCGGACTCGAACCAGCTGGTCGCCGTCACGGTATCGGTCAACGGCTCGACCGTCACCGCCACGGGCGGCGGCTTCGCCGTGATGCAGACGGCGCCGTTCGGGCAACTGCTGCGCGGCGTGGCCGTGGTGCCGGGCGCGGCCTCGTAGCCAGGGCGCGCGCCATCCCGCCGGGCCGCTCGCGGCCGGGCGGGGCGCGATGGCGGCGCGGCATGAAAAAAGCCCGCTCACGAGGAGCGGGCCTTGCGTTTCGACCAGCCTGGCGGCGTGTCGATCAGCTCACGCGCATGCCGGGCTTGGCGCCGCTATGCGGCTCGAGGATGTAGAGACCCGGTTCGGCGTTCTCGTCCTTCGACGAGGCGGCCAGCACCATGCCTTCCGACATGCCGAACTTCATCTTGCGCGGCGCGAGGTTGGCGACCATCACCGTCAGCTTGCCGACCAGGTCTTCCGGCTTGTAGGCCGACTTGATGCCCGAGAACACGTTGCGGGTCTTGTCCTCGCCGACGTCGAGCGTCAGTTGCAGCAGCTTGTCCGAGCCCTCGACGGCCTGGCAGGCGACGATCTTCGCGATGCGCAGGTCGATCCTGGTGAAATCGTCGATCGAGATGGTGCCGTCGCCGGCCGGCGCGGCGGCTTCCTTGGCAGGCTTCTTCTTCGCGTCCTTGGCGTCCTTCGAGGCCTTGGCCGCGCCCTCGGCGCCGGCGGCCGCGTCGGTGGCGCCCAGCGAGTCGCGGTTGGCGGCCAGCAGCGCTTCGATCTGCTTCGGGTCGACGCGCGTCATCAGGTGCTGGTAGGCGTTGATCGGCTGCGTCGAGGACAGCGGCGTGGCCGCGCTGGCCCAGCTGAGCGGCGCGATGCCGAGGAAGGCCTCGACGGCCTCCACCAGCGTCGGCAGCACCGGCTTGAGCGCGAGCGACAGCAGGCGGAACGCCTCCAGGCTGACGCTGCAGGTCTCGTGCAGGGCCACCGCGTTGGCCGGGTCCTTGGCCTGCTCCCAGGGCTTGGCGGTATCGACGTAGCCGTTCACCGCGTCGGCCAGCTCCATGGTCTGGCGCAGCGCGCGGCTATACTCGCGCGCCTCGTAGTGCGCGGCGATCTGCGGGATCGCCTCGCGCAGCGAGGCCAGCAGCGGGTGGTTCATCGCGCTGTCCTGCACGCGGCCCTCGAAGCGCTTGATCAGGAAGCCCGCCGCGCGGCTCGCGATGTTCACGTACTTGCCGACCAGGTCGCTGTTCACGCGCGCCTGGAAGTCCGCGAGGTTCAGGTCGAGGTCCTCCATGGTCGCGTTCAGCTTGGCCGCGTAGTAGTAGCGCAGCCATTCCGGGTTCATGCCGGTGTCGATCACGCTCTTGGCGGTGATGAAGGTGCCGCGCGACTTCGACATCTTCGCGCCGTCCACCGTCAGGAAACCGTGCGCGAACACGTTGGTCGGCGTGCGATGGCCCGAGAACTCGAGCATCGCCGGCCAGAACAGCGTGTGGAAGTACAGGATGTCCTTGCCGATGAAGTGGTACTGCTCGGCGGCCGAGCCGGGGCGCGTCCAGGCCTCGAAATCGAGGCCGAGCTTGTCGGCGAGGTTCTTGAAGCTCGCGTAGTAGCCGACCGGCGCGTCGAGCCAGACGTAGAAGTACTTGCCGGGCGCGCCGGGGATCTCGAAGCCGAAGTAGGGCGCGTCGCGCGAGATGTCCCAGTCGGCCAGCCTGGCCTCGCCTTCGTCGCCGAGCCATTCGCGCATCTTGTTGGTGGCCTCGGGCTGCGCCAGGCCGCCCACCCAGCCGCGCAGGAAGTTCTCGCAGCGCGGGTCGGACAGCTTGAAGAAGTGGTGCGTCGAGGTCTTGCGCACCGGCGTGGCGCCGGACACCACCGAGTAGGGATTGATCAGCTCGGTGGGCTGGTAGGTCGAGCCGCAGACCTCGCAACTGTCGCCGTATTGATCCTTGGCGTGGCACTTCGGGCACTCGCCCTTGATGAAGCGGTCCGGCAGGAACATCTCCTTGACCGGGTCGTAGGCCTGCTCGATGTCGCGCTCGGCGATCAGGCCCGCTTCCTTCAGCGCGAGATAGATGTTCTCGCTGAGGACGCGGTTCTCCTCGGAATCGGTGGTGTAGAAATTGTCGAAGGAGATCCCGTAGCTGTCGAAGTCGCGCTTGTGCTCGCCCCAGACGCGCTCGATCAGCTGCTTCGGGCTCAGGCCTTCCTGCTCCGCGCGCAGCATGACCGGCGTGCCGTGCGTGTCGTCGGCGCCGATGTAGTAGACCTCGTGGCCGTGCATTCGCAGCGTCCGCACCCAGATGTCGGTCTGGATGTACTCGACCAGGTGGCCGATGTGGATTTGCCCGTTCGCATAGGGCAGTGCGGAGGTGACGAGGATCTGGCGGCGGCTCGAAGGCGCGCCGGCCTGCACGGTATTGAGGTCGGATGCGGACATAGGGTCGTCTGGAAAGCCGCGAGGTGCGCGGCGGTACGGGGAAACGCGTAGGAATCTGCGATTCTAGCAGGCGGGCGGGAATCGATCGCCGCCTCGCGCGCGGGCCGCCGGAATGGGCCGTTTTCGTGCTGTTTTCAGCCCGGAAACGCGGCAAAGCGCGGATTCTTCCGCGACGACCGTGACAGTCTTACGACGTGCTTTCGTCGATGCCGGGCTCGATGGCGGTAGCGGTTCGCCGGCACTGGGCAGCCGCTTCGGGAAGGGAAAAGCCTGGAGGAAATCGACGCGTCATCGCCTGGATTGCTGCGTTGCAGCAGGCGAGCGGCAGGCAAAAAAAACCGGGGCGACTTTTGCCCCGGAGCAACAACGACAAGAGGAGAATGGTGACGCGTCTGCAAAGCAACAGTCGCGTACCGTAAGGAAAGACCCGGCGCTTTCGAATAAGTTCGAAAAAATTTGCGAATCTTCACAGACAGCCGTGAAAGCCTTGCCGGGCGGGCCTGTGCGCATCGCGCACGGCGGCCCGCCCGTCCTCCCGCGAGTCGTCCTCGCTTATTGCTGCTGCTGTTGCGGCGCGCGCAGGTAGATCTCGACGCGACGGTTCTGCGCGCGGCCGGCCTCGGTGGCGTTGTCGGCCACCGGGTTCGAGGCGCCCATGCCTTGCGCGCCCAGGCGGCCGCCCGCGACGCCGCGCTGCACCAGCGCGGTCACCACGCTGGTCGCGCGGTTCTGCGACAGCGACTGGTTATGCGCGGCCGAACCGGTGCTGTCGGTGTAGCCGACCACCGAGGCGGTGACCTGCGGGTTCTGGTTCAGCGTCGAGGCCAGGTCGTTGAGCAGCGGGGCGAAGGCCGGCGTGATCGCGTACTGGTCGGTCGCGAATGTCACCGAGCTCGGCACGTTCAGCTTCAGCGAGCCGTCCGGCTGTTCCGTCACCTGGGTGCCGGTCTTCTGGGCCGACGGTGCCAGGCGGTTCTTGATCGCCTGCCAGTTGTAGCCGGTCACGCCGCCGACCAGGGCGCCCACGCCGGCGCCGATCGCCGCGCCCTTGCCGCCGCCCGCGAGAGCGCCGATGCCTGCGCCGAGTGCCGCGCCGGCACCCGTGCCGACGGCGGTGTTGTTGCCTTGCGGCGAGGCGCAGCCAGCCAGCAGGGCGCCTGCGAGGGCGAAGACGGACAGGCGCGTCGCGATTTTGGTATTCATGTCGAGTTCCTCTCTGAAGTGAACGAGTCGGTCACTACGCGGTGGAGCGCCTCGCGTTGACGAGGCGCCTCAGGCGGGCCGCATGCCCCGTTCGGGACCAAGGCTGTTCGGACGGAGCGGCGTCCAGCCTCTACAATATAGGCGCTGCGGGGCCGATGTGGCCCCGACCTGCGCCGCTCGCGATCATTGCGCCGCGGCCGGTTTCGCGCAATGTCGTGCAATAAATTCTTTCACTTTTCCCGCCCGCCGCGCCGCAATCTGACGATTGATGACGTTTCGTCGGCAGAATCGTCGGTATCGAGGCGATTTCGTGACATGCGGGCGAGGTGGTACCCACGGAGTTTCGATGAGTATTGAACGGGCCACTGTCGACGCCGCGCTCGCGGCGCTCGTCGACCCCAACACCGGCCGCCCCTATGCGGCCAACAAGGGCATTCGCGAGGTCTCGATCGACGGCGACACGGTTTCCGTCAGCGTGGTGCTCGGTTACCCGGCGCTCAGCCAGCACGAGGACGTGCGCCAGCGCGTGGCCACCGCGCTGGCCCAGGTGCCGGGCGTGCGCGCCGCGCGCGTGGCGGTCAGCCAGGACATCGTCGCCCATACCGTGCAGCGCGGCGTGAAGCTGCTGCCGAACGTGAAGAACATCGTGGCGGTGGCCTCGGGCAAGGGCGGCGTGGGCAAGAGCACCACCGCCGTCAACCTGGCCCTGGCGCTGTCGCAGGAAGGCGCCTCGGTGGGCATCCTCGACGCCGACATCTACGGCCCCTCGCTGCCGACCATGCTCGGCGTGCACGGCCGCCCCGACTCGCCCGACGACAAGTCCATGAACCCGCTGGTGGGCCACGGCCTGCAGGCCAACTCGATCGGCTTCCTGATCGACGAGGACAATCCGATGGTCTGGCGCGGGCCGATGGCGACCTCGGCGCTGGAACAGTTGCTGCGACAGACCAACTGGCAGGACCTGGACTACCTGATCGTCGACATGCCGCCGGGCACCGGCGACATCCAGCTCACGCTGGCGCAGCGCGTGCCGGTGACCGGCGCGGTGATCGTCACCACGCCGCAGGACATCGCCCTGCTCGACGCCAAGAAGGGCCTCAAGATGTTCGAGAAGGTGGGCATCCCGATCCTCGGCATCGTCGAGAACATGAGCATCCACGTCTGCTCGAACTGCGGGCACGAGGAACACGTGTTCGGCGCGGGGGGCGCCGCGCGCATGGCGGCCGACTACGGCGTGCCGGTGCTGGGCAGCCTGCCGCTGGACATCGCGATCCGCGAGCAGGCCGACAGCGGCACGCCGACCGTGGCCGCCGCGCCCGATTCCGCGGTGGCGGCGCGCTATCGCGAGATCGCGCGGCAGGTGGCGATCGCGATCGCCGAGCGCGCGAAGGACATGAGCGCGAAATTCCCCTCGATCGTGGTTCAAAATACGTAAAACCAGGCGCGCGGCGATGTTTCACGCGGGGCAGCCGGGGTATGATGACGACTTTTCCCCTGGTCCCCTTTTTCTGTACGGCCAGCGCGGCTGCCTACCCGGCAAGCGCGCCGGCGTGAGGATCGCATGAAACAACGATTCGACGGGACGGCTGGCGTCACCGCGCTCGCCGTCCTGGCCGCGACGGTCCTGCTCAATGGCTGCACCTCCTTCGCGTCGACCCACGAGAAGCGCGCCGACGCGATGCTGCAGCCGACCGTCGGCAGCCAGACGCGCGGCGCGGTGAGCTTCGTCGAGCGCCCCGACGGGGTGCAGGTCACCTACAACATCGTCGGCCTGCCGCCCAACAGCGACCACGCGCTGCAGATCCACGAGCGCGGCGACTGCAACGCCGTGGACGGCTCCAGCGCCGGCCCGGTGTTCGCGCCCGCGGCCGACCGGCTGCGCGCCGGCGCGCGCGTGGCGGGCGACCTCGGCAACCTCCATGCCGATTCCACCGGCGTGGCGGCCGGCTTCATCGTGGCCCCCGACCTCGCGCTCGACGGCGTGCGCTCGGTGCTCAACCGCTCGGTCCTGATCCATCGCGACGCCAGCGACCCGGCCTTCCCCCAGCACGGCGCGGGGCCCGGCCTCGCCTGCGGCGTGGCGCGCCAATGACGCGCCGCCGCGCGGCGGCCGCGATCGCGTAAAATGTGCGCCTTTCCCAGCCGTCGGCCCGCCCGGCGGCGCGACCCCGATCTGTAGCCCTATCTGGCGCCTTTTTATGAGCATCAAGTCCGACAAGTGGATCCGGCGCATGGCCGAGCAACACAAGATGATCGAGCCCTTCGTGCCCGACCAGGTCCGCGCGTCCGAGGACGGCCGCAGGATCGTCAGCTACGGCACCTCGAGCTACGGCTACGACATCCGCTGCGCCGACGAATTCAAGATCTTCACCAACATCAATTCGACCATCGTCGATCCCAAGAACTTCGACGAGGGCTCCTTCGTCGACTTCAAGGGCGATGTCTGCATCATCCCGCCGAACTCGTTCGCGCTGGCGCGCACCGTCGAATACTTCCGGATCCCGCGCACCGTGCTGACGGTCTGCCTGGGCAAGTCCACCTACGCGCGCTGCGGCATCATCGTCAACGTCACGCCCTTCGAGCCCGAATGGGAAGGCTACGTGACGCTCGAGTTCTCGAACACCACGCCGCTGCCGGCCAAGATCTACGCGAACGAGGGCGTCGCGCAGGTGCTGTTCTTCGAGAGCGACGAGGTCTGCGACGTGTCCTACGCCGATCGCGGCGGAAAGTACCAGGGCCAGCGCGGTGTCACGCTGCCGAAAACCTGATCTGGTTGTTTACCCGCTACGCCAACCAGTGACCGGGTGACCGCTGTGCTTCGCGCGCCGCGGTCGTTCTTTTTGGAGATTCGCCCATGAAGTTTCGTTTTCCCGTCGTCATCATCGACGAAGATTTCCGCTCCGAGAACATCTCGGGCTCCGGCATCCGGGCACTTGCCGAAGCGATCGAGAAGGAAGGGGTGGAAGTCCTCGGCCTGACGAGCTACGGCGATCTGACCTCGTTCGCGCAGCAGTCGAGCCGCGCGTCGTGCTTCATCCTGTCGATCGACGACGACGAGCTGATGCTCGGGGAAACCGGCCCGGACGGCGAACTGCCCGAACTGGCCACCGCCATCCTGGAACTGCGCGCCTTCGTGACCGAAGTGCGCCGCCGCAACGCCGACATCCCGATCTTCCTGTACGGCGAGACGCGCACCTCGCGCCATATCCCGAACGACGTGCTGCGCGAGCTGCACGGCTTCATCCACATGTTCGAGGACACGCCGGAGTTCGTGGCGCGCCACATCATCCGCGAGACCAAGGTCTACCTCGATTCGCTGGCGCCGCCGTTCTTCAAGGAACTGGTCAAGTACGCCGACGAGGGCTCCTATTCGTGGCATTGCCCGGGGCACTCGGGCGGGGTGGCCTTCCTGAAGAACCCGCTCGGCCAGATGTTCCACCAGTTCTTCGGCGAGAACATGCTGCGCGCCGACGTCTGCAACGCCGTCGACGAGCTCGGCCAACTGCTCGACCATACCGGCCCGGTGGCCGCCTCGGAGCGCAATGCCGCGCGCATCTTCAGCGCCGACCACCTGTTCTTCGTCACCAACGGCACCTCGACCTCGAACAAGATCGTCTGGCACGCCAACGTGGCGCCGGGCGACATCGTGCTGGTCGACCGCAACTGCCACAAGTCGATCCTGCACGCGATCACCATGACGCATGCGATTCCCGTGTTCCTGACGCCGACGCGCAACCACTTCGGCATCATCGGGCCGATCCCGCGCGACGAGTTCAAGCCGGAGAACATCCGCAAGAAGATCGAGGCGAACCCGTTCGCGCGCGAGGCGCTGCAGAAGAACCCGAACGCCAAGCCGCGGATCCTGACGATCACCCAGAGCACCTACGACGGAGTGATCTACAACGTCGAGCACATCAAGGACCTGCTGGGCGACCTGCTCGACACGCTGCACTTCGACGAGGCCTGGCTGCCGCACGCGGAGTTCCACGAGTTCTACCGCGACATGCACGCGATCGGCGCGGGCCGTCCGCGCACCGGCTCGCTGGTGTTCGCCACGCACTCCACCCACAAGCTGCTGGCCGGCATCTCGCAAGCCTCGCAGATCGTGGTGCAGGACTCGGAGAACCGCACCTTCGACAAGCACCGCTTCAACGAGGCCTACCTGATGCATACCTCGACCAGCCCGCAGTACGCCATCATCGCCTCGTGCGACGTGGCCGCCGCGATGATGGAGCCGCCCGGCGGCACCGCGCTGGTCGAGGAGTCGATCGCCGAGGCGATCGAGTTCCGCCGCGCGATGCGCAAGGTCGACGCCGAATACGGCGACGACTGGTTCTTCTCGGTGTGGGGCCCGGACACGCTGCCCGAGGAAGGGATCGGCTCGCGCGAGGACTGGATCCTGCGCCCGAACGACCGCTGGCACGGCTTCGGCCCGCTCGCGGAAGGCTTCAACATGCTGGACCCGATCAAGGCCACCATCATCACCCCGGGCCTGGACGTGGACGGCGAGTTCGGCGAGACCGGGATCCCGGCGGCGATCGTCACCAAGTACCTGGCCGAGCACGGCATCATCGTCGAGAAGACCGGCCTCTACTCGTTCTTCATCATGTTCACGATCGGCATCACCAAGGGCCGCTGGAACTCGATGGTCACCGAGCTGCAGCAGTTCAAGGACGATTACGACAACAACCAGCCGCTCTGGCGCGTGCTGCCCGAGTTCGTGGCGCAGTTCCCGATCTACGAGCGCGTCGGCCTGCGCGACCTCTGCACGCAGATCCACGACGTCTACCGCGCCAACGACATCGCGCGCCTGACCACCGAGATGTACCTCTCGGACATGGAGCCGGCGATGAAGGCCTCGGACGCGTTCGCCAAGCTCGCGCACCGCGAGATCGACCGCGTGCCGCTCGACGAGCTGGAAGGGCGCGTCACCAGCATCCTGCTCACGCCGTATCCGCCGGGCATTCCGCTGCTGATCCCGGGCGAGCGCTTCAATGCCACGATCGTCAACTACCTGCGTTTCGCCCGTGATTTCAACGAGCGTTTCCCGGGTTTCCATACCGACGTGCATGGCCTGGTGGCCGAGGAAGTGAACGGGCGCGTCGAGTACTACGTCGACTGCGTGCGCGACTGACGATGAGCAGGCTCGGGACCTCGGCCCAGGCGCGCGGCTGGCGCGCGCACGCTGCCTTCGCGTCGGCGGTGCTGGCCTTCGCGGGCTGGCTCGGCGCGGCCGCGCCGGCGCGGGCCGAGGTCGCGGCCGCCGATCCGGTCGACGTGGCGATGCGCCAGTGCCTGGCGCGGCGCGACCGCTCCTCGACGGTCGGCCAGATCCAGTGCATGGACGAGGCGCGCACCAAGTGGCTCGCGGCCGTCGACGAGGCCTTCCAGCAACTGACGAACGTGGCGCCGCCGGCCGCCAGGCGCGGCTGGCAGGAAAGCCAGCGGCGCTGGCTGCTGTGGCGCAAGGACGAGACCCTGCTGACGCAGGCCGTCTACGCCACCACCAGCGGCACCATGTACGCGATGGCGAGCGCGGACATGCGGATCCAGCCGGTGCGCGATCGCGCGCTGTCGCTGCGCGACGCGGCCGATCGTTATGCTCGGCCCAACGGCGGCGCCGATGCCGTGCATCGCGTGCGGGCCTGCTCGGACGACGCGGCCTGCGAGCACGCGCTGTTCGACCTGAACCGCTATTACGTGAAGCTGCAAAAGCGCATGCCGGCGCGTTCGCGGCCGATGCTGGTGCGCGCCCAGCGCGCCTGGGTGAGCTTCCGCGACGGCACCACGCCGATGATCAGCGAGGAGCAGCGCGTCGACCTGATCGGCGCGCGCGTGGCCACGCTCAAGCGGCTGTCGGAGACGGTCAACAACAAGTGAGCCTGGCCCTGCCGTCGGCGGGCGCCATGAAAAAAACGGACGCCGAGGCGTCCGTTTTCGTTTGGGCGGGTGCCCGCGCGCCGGGCTCAGTCGAGCGCCGCGCGGGCCGCCGCGATCGCGGCGCGCACCTGCTCGGGCGCGGTGCCGCCCGGGTGGTTGCGGCTCGCCACCGAGCCTTCCAGCGTCAGGTAGCCGAACACGTCGTCGCCGATCAGATGGGCGACGTTCGGCAGTTCCTGCTTCATTTCCTCGAGCGTCAGGTCGGCCAGGTCGATGCCGCGGTCGTCGCAGACCTTGACCGCGTGCGCGACCGCTTCGTGCGCGTCGCGGAACGGCAGGCCGCGCTTGACCAGGTAGTCGGCCAGGTCGGTCGCGGTCGAGAAGCCCTGCAGGGCGGCCGCGCGCATCGCCTCGGCCTTGACCGTGATGCCGGCCACCATCTCGGCGAAGATCCGCAGCGTGTCGGCCACCGTGTCGACGGTGTCGAACAGCGGCTCCTTGTCTTCCTGGTTGTCCTTGTTGTAGGCCAGCGGCTGGCCCTTCATCAGCGTCAGCAGGGCCATCAGGTGGCCGTTGACGCGGCCGGTCTTGCCGCGCGCGAGCTCGGGCACGTCCGGGTTCTTCTTCTGCGGCATGATCGACGAGCCGGTGCAGAAGCGGTCGGCGATATCGATGAAGCCCACGCGCGGGCTCATCCACAGCACCAGCTCTTCCGAGAAGCGCGAGATGTGCGTCATCACCAGCGCGGCGGCGGCGGTGAATTCGATCGCGAAGTCGCGATCGGACACGGCGTCCAGCGAGTTGGCGCAGATCCCGTCGAAGCCGAGCGTGGCGGCCACCGCGTGGCGGTCGATCGGGTAGCTGGTGCCGGCCAGCGCGGCCGCGCCCAGCGGCAGGCGGTTGACGCGCGCGCGGCAGTCGCGCATGCGGCCCGCGTCGCGCGTGAACATCTCGACATAGGCCAGCAGGTGATGGCCGAAGGTGACCGGCTGCGCCACCTGCAGGTGGGTGAAGCCCGGCAGGATGATGGCGGCGTGCTGCTCGGCCAGCGTCAGCAGCGCGCGGCGCAGCTCGACCAGCAGCTCGCCGATGCGGTCGATCTCGCCGCGCAGCCACAGGCGGATGTCGGTGGCGACCTGGTCGTTGCGCGAGCGGCCGGTGTGCAGGCGCTTGCCGGCATCGCCGATCAGCGCGGTCAGGCGCGCCTCGATGTTCAGGTGGACGTCCTCGAGGTCGAGCTGCCACTCGAATTCGCCGCGCTCGATCTCGCCCTGGATCTGCGCCATGCCGCGCTCGATCGCGGCCAGGTCGTCGGCGCTGATGATCTTCTGCGCGGCGAGCATCTTCGCGTGCGCGAGCGAGCCGGCGATGTCGACCAGGGCCAGGCGCTTGTCGAAGAACACCGACGAGGTATAGCGCTTGACCAGTTCCGACATCGGTTCCGAGAAGCGGGCCGACCAGGCCTCGCCCTTTTTGTGCAATTGGGACGTCATGGCGATTCGTAAGGAGGGTGGAGCGGCGCGAGCCGCAGAGCAGATGCGGATTCTAGCATTCGACGGCGCCCGGCCCGGCCGGGCGGCGCCCGGCGCCGTGGCGGCCCGGCGGCGGCGTGTGGTCAGCGCGGCGGGGCGGCTTCGGGTTCGAGCGCGGCGGCTTGGCCCGCCTCGGCCGGCGCGCCGGGGATCAGCACCACGAATTTCAGGTCCTCGCGATGCGCGGGCTTCAGCGTGGTCTGCTGGTAGACCAGGTGGCCGTCGCGCGGGTGCGTGAAGGCGCGTTCGCCGCCCTCGCGCTCGACCACGTCCTGCGAGGCCCAGTAATGCGCGAAGGCTTCGCTGCCGGCCAGCAGCGCGTCGATCAGGCCGCGGGTGGGCGCGTCGTTCAGGTGGCGGATCGAATCGGCGCGGAATTCGGCCACCAGCCGCCGCGCGCGCGTGTCCCAATCGACGATCAGCGCGCGCGCGGCCGGCGAGAGGAAGGTGAAGCGCAGCAGGTTGCGGTCGTGGTCGCCGTCCAGCCAGCCCGCGAACAGCGCGGCGGCCGGCGCGTTCCAGGCCAGCGCGTTCCATTGGCGGTCGAGCACGTAGGCGGGCGCCGCCATCAGGTCGACCGCGGCCACCAGCGTGTCGGGCACGTCGGCGGTGGCCAGCTCCGGCTCGGCCGGGTCGCGCTGGGCCGCCAGCTCGAACAGGTAGGCGCGCTCGGCGCGCGACAGGCGCAGCGCCACGGCGATCCGCGCCAGCGCGTCGGCCGAGGCCGAGACTTGCCGGCCCTGTTCGATCCAGGTGTACCAGGTCGGGCTCACGCCGCAGAGCTGGGCCACTTCCTCGCGGCGCAGGCCCGGCGTGCGCCGGCGCGGACCCGGCGGCAGGCCGAGCGCCTCGGGCGTGAGGCGCTCGCGGTGGGCGCGGATGAAATCGCCGAGCGCGCGTGCCGGGGTGGCGTCGAGCGGGGGCGGAGCGGGGCGGGACGGGCTCATGGGCGGGGCAGGGCGGGTCAGGACGAACGCTGGGGCGGAACGGGGCGGGCGCGAGGTGCGCCGCCTTGGTGGCGGGTAGTGCAGATACCGGGATACATCCCGGATCGATACTGGTACCCGCGCGTTCGCCATTGTAGCGGGTCGTCGCGCGCGGCGTGCCGGCACTGGGCGGGACGGGGCGATGGACACGAGGGCGCGCAGCGGCGCTCGGGGCGTGGATCGTCGGCCGGGCCGCCCGCGTGAACGGCGGCCCCTGAAACGACGAGGCGCGGACGCCGTTGCCGATGTCCGCGCCTCGTCAGTGAGTACCCTGACAGCCGGCCGCGCGAGAGCGCCGCCGGCCATCGAGCTCCGTCTTGCGCCTCAGCCGGTATTGCGCAGGCCCGCCGCGATGCCGTTGATGGTCAGATGGATCCCGCGCCGCACGCGCGCATTGGTGTCGCCCGCGCGGTGCCGCTTGATCAGCTCGACCTGCAGGTGGTTGAGCGGATCGAGGTAGGGGAAGCGATTCTTGATCGAACGCGCCAGCAGCGGGTTGGCCGCCAGCCGCGCCTGGTGGCCGGTGATCTCGGCCAGCGCGGCGGCGGTGCGCTCCCATTCGGCGACGATGCGCGCAAACACGTGCTTGCGCAGCTTCTTGTCGGCCACCAGCTCGGCGTAGCGCGAGGCCACGGCCAGGTCGGTCTTGGCCAGCACCATGTCCATGTTCGACAGCAGGTGCGAGAAGAACGGCCAGCTGCGGTTCATCTTCTGCAGCAGGGCCAGGCGCTTGGCGCGCTCGGCCGCGGGGTTGGCCGAGTTGGCCGCGCCGTCGAGGTAGGCCGCGAAGGCGCTGCCGAAGCCGTACCAGCCGGTCAGCAGCAGCCGGCACTGGCCCCACGAGAAGCCCCAGGGAATCGCGCGCAGGTCCTCGATCTTGCGGTTCTTCGGGTCCTGCAGCTTGCGCGAGGCCGGGCGGCTACCGATGTTGAGCTCGGCGATCTCGCTGATCGGCGTCGAGGAGAAGAAGTAGTCCTTGAAGCCGGGCGTCTCGTAGACCAGCGCGCGGTAGGCGCCCATCGCCGCGTCCGACAGCGTCTGCATGGTCGCCTCGAAGGCCGGCAGTTGCGCGGGCGCGTTGTTGCGCGGCAGCAGCGAGGCCTCCAGCGTGGCGGCCACCACGGTTTCCAGGTTGCGCCGGCCGATCTCGGGGTTCGAGAACTTGCTGGCGATCACCTCGCCCTGCTCGGTCAGGCGGATCTGGCCGTTCACGGTGCCCGGCGGCTGCGAGAGGATCGCCTGGTAGGTCGGGCCGCCGCCGCGGCCGACCGTGCCGCCGCGGCCGTGGAACAGGCGCAGCTTGATGCCCTGGGCGCTGAACAGCTCGACCAGGGACAGCTCGGCGCGATACAGCTCCCAGTTCGAGGTCAGGAAGCCGCCGTCCTTGTTGCTGTCCGAGTAGCCGAGCATGACTTCCTGCTCGCCGCCCTGGTGGGCGACCAGCGCCTGCATGCCGGGCAGCGCGAAGTAGTCGCGCATGATCTCGGGCGCGTTCTGCAGGTCGGCGATGGTCTCGAACAGCGGAATCACCATCAGGCCGTGCCGGGCATGGCCGTGCGCGCCGAAGCTGCCTTCCAGCAAGCCGGTTTCCTTCTGCAGCAGCAGCACCTCGACCAGGTCCGACACCGTTTCGGTGTGCGAGATGATGTAGTTGCGCACCGCGCGCGGGCCGAACTGGGCACGCACGTCGCGGGCCTTCTCGAGCACGCCGAGTTCGCTCTTCGCGAGATCGGAATAGTCGAGGTAGGGGATGCGCAGCGGGCGCGGGTCGGCCAGCGCGGCCAGCAGCACGCGCAGCTTGTCGGCTTCGGCGAGCGCCGCGTAGTCGGCCTCGACGCCGGCGCGCGCGAACAGCTCGGCGATCACCGCCTCGTGGATGTCCGAGCTCTGGCGCAGGTCGATGCTGGCCAGGTGGAAGCCGAACACCTCGGCGGCGCGCACCAGCGGTGCCAGGCGCGGCGTGGTCAGCGAGGCGCCGTGATGCGCGACCAGCGATTCCTGCAGCACGCGCAAATCGCGCGCGAAGGCCTCGGAATCGGCATAGGGCGTGGCGCGCACCGGCGGCGCGCCGCGGCCGGCGCTGCGCACCGCCACCACGCCCTCGCCCAGGCGCACCCGGGCGCTGGCGGCGATGCGCGTGTAGATGCCGATCAGCGCGCGCCGGTAGGGCTCGTCGACGCGATGCGGCGACTGGTCGGGCGAGGCCGCGGCCAGCGCCTTCACTTCGTCGCTGGCGCCCACCAGCAGGTGCGAGACCGACAGCTCGGCGCCGAGCTTGTGGACCTGCTCCAGGTAGTGCTCGAGGATCACCGTGCCTTGCCGATGGATCGCCTCCTCCAGGGTGGCGGCGGTCACGTTCGGGTTGCCGTCGCGGTCGCCGCCGATCCAGCTGCCCATCTGGAAGAAGGCCGGCACGCGCGCGTCCAGGCCGTGCTCGGCCAGCGCTTCCTCGATGTCGGCGTAGAGCGCCGGCAGCTCGTCGAGGAAGGTGGCGCGGTAATAGGACAGCGCGTTGTCGATCTCGTCGCCGACCGTCAGGCGCGCGTCGCGCAGCATGCGGGTCTGCCACAGCGAGGTCACGCGCGCGCGCAGCAGTGACTCGTTGTGCGAGCGCTCGCGCGTGGTCAGTTGCTGGTCGCGCTCGGCGAGCAGGCGGGCGATGTCGTGCTGGGCGTCGAGGATGCTCTTGCGCTGCACCTCGGTCGGGTGGGCGGTCAGCACCGGCACGATCAGGGCCTCCTCGAAGAAGCGGCGGATCACCTCGGCCGAGGCGTCACCGGCGTCCTTCAGCGTCTGCAGCGCGAAGCCGACCGTGCCGGCCTGCGGCGTCGAGCCGGCCAGCGCGTGGATGCGGCGGCGGCGGTTGTGATGGCGGTCCTCGGCGATATTGGCCAGGTGCGAGAAGTAGCTGAAGGCGCGCACCACGCTGACGGTCTGCTCGGGCGTGAGCTTGCGCAGCATGCGGTCGAGCGTCTGCGCGGCCTCGCGGTCGTCCTCGCGGCGGAATTTCACGGCGTGCTGGCGGATCGTCTCGACCACCTGGAACACCGCGTCGCCTTCCTGCTCGCGCACCACGTCGCCGAGCAGGCGTCCCAGGTAGCGGATGTCCTCGAACAGCGGCAGGTCCTTGTCCTCGCGCGTACGGCCGTTCGTTTTCGGCGCGGCGGCGCGCTTGGGCGAGGTGGTCGAGCGGGTCGAGGTGGCCGGGGCGGCGGGTTTCGTGGTCGCGGCGCTTGCCTGCTTGGTTTCCGGCTTGGCGGCCGCCTTGCTGGCGGTCTTGCGGGCCGGTTTCGTCGTGACTGGGCCGGCCGGGCTGGCGGCCTGCTTGCCGCGCGCTTGCGCGGGCGCTTCGGCGGACGCCGGCGCGGTGACGTTGGACGAGGCAGTATTGCGGCGCGCGGCGCGCGCCGATCCGGAGGACTTCACGATGGGTTTCCTTGGGAAAGCACGAGTGAACGGGAGACTTCGGGCACTGACTGCGATACGGGAAACAGCGGCGGCGGACCGCCGCGCACCACGCCGGCCGCCGGCGGGCGGCCTCGCTCGCGCGCCGCGCCGCCCGGGAAAAGGGGACGGGCGTGCGTGCTACCATTGTCCGATCCTGATTCCCGTCCTTCGATGCCGCTGCAATGAATTCCGAGACTCTTACGGCCGACGCTCCGGCGACGCTCACCATCGCTTCGCGGGAAAGCCGCCTGGCGATGTGGCAGGCTGAACATGTGCGTGATGCGCTGCGCAAATTATATCCAGCTTGCGACGTGAAAATCCTCGGGATGACCACGCGCGGTGACCAGATTCTCGACCGTACCTTGTCAAAGGTCGGCGGCAAGGGTCTATTCGTGAAGGAACTGGAGAATGCGCTGGCCGACGGCCGGGCCGACCTGGCGGTGCATTCGCTCAAGGACGTGCCGATGTCGCTGCCCGAGGGCTTCGTGCTGAGCACCGTGATGAGCCGCGAGGATCCGCGCGACGCCTTCGTCTCCAATGATTACGCCTCTCTCGACGATCTGCCCACCGGTGCGATCGTCGGCACCTCCAGCCTGCGCCGCGAGGCGATGCTGCGCGCCCACTATCTGGACTTCGACGTGCGTCCGCTGCGCGGCAATCTCGATACGCGCCTGGCCAAGCTCGATCGCGGCGACTACGCGGCGATCATCCTGGCCGCGGCCGGGCTCAAGCGGCTCGGGCTCGGCGATCGGATCCGCGCGCTGATCGACGTCGAGACCAGCCCGCCGGCCGCCGGCCAGGGCGCGCTCGGCATCGAGATCGCGGCCGCGCGCACCGACGTGGCGCGCTGGCTCGCGCCGCTGCACGACAGCGCCACCGCGCTGGCCGCCGAGGCCGAGCGGATGGTGTCACGCGCGCTGGGCGGCAGTTGCTCGGTGCCGCTGGCCGCGCATGCGATCTGGCACGGCGAGCGGCTCGAGCTGACGGGGCGCGTGTCGAACACCAGCGGCACGCGCGTGCTGACGGTGCGCCAGGACGCGGCCGTGACCACCCCCGACGAGGCGCTCGCGCTCGGCAAACAGGTGTCCGACGAACTCGAACGGCAGGGCGCCTTCGAGATCATCGAGGCGCTGCTCGGAGACCAGACCCGATGACCCGGACCCGCGCGTTCACGGCAGTGCTGACGAAGCCCGAGGGGCAATCGGCTGCGCTCGCCGCGCAACTCGCGGCGGCCGGCATCGAGGCCTTCGACTTCCCGCTCATCGACATCGCGCCGGTGGCCGATCCGGCGCCGCTCGACGCGGCCTTCGCGCGGCTCGATGCCTATGCGCTGGTGGTGTTCGTCTCGCCGAACGCGATCGACCGGGCGCTGGCGCGTTTCAACGCGATCTGGCCGCATTCGCTGCCGGTCGGCGTGGTCGGTCCCGGCAGCGTGGCCGCGCTGGCGCGCCACGGCATCGCGGCGCCCGCGCATCGCGTGATCGCGCCCGGCACGCAGCCCGAGGACAAGGGCGGCGACGAACCGCGCTACGACTCGGAAAGCCTTTACGCGCAGATCGAGCGCGCCTTCGTGCCTGTCGTGCCGCGTGCTTCGTCGGGCGCCGGCGCGGGCGTCGCCACCGACGACCATGGTCGTCATGGCGGCGATGAATGCAGCAGCGAGGGCGCGAAGCCTGTCGTTCCCGGCGATCCAGCCGGCGCCGCGGCCCAGCCTCTCGCGAACCCGGGCCCCGATTCCTTCCCTTCGTCCGATTCCCCCGCAGCGTCGGCCGCGGTCGGCCCGCTGGCCGGCAAGCGCGTGCTGATCGTGCGCGGCGACGGCGGCCGCGACTGGCTCTCGAACCGGCTGCGCGAGGCCGGCGCCGAGGTCGAGCTGGTGGCCGCCTACCGCCGCATCGTGCCGGAGCCTTCGATCGGCGCCTGGGAGCGCGTGCACGCGCTGCTGGCGGGCGAGCCGCATGCCTGGCTGGTGACCAGCTCGGAAGGCGTGCGCAACCTGCGCGAGCTGGCCGACGAGCACCTGACCGGCACCGAGCGCGACGCGCTGCGGCACGCGCCGCTGGTCGCGCCCCATCCGCGCATCGCGGATACGGCGCGGGCCATGGGTTTTGATACGATTACGCAGTCCGGCGCGGGCGATGAGCGCATCGTCCACGCCTTCCGAACGTTGGCCGACTCGGCCGCTCACGCGGCGCAAGCCGCATCGGTGCCCTCTCGCATGACAGATACCAACGATTCCAGCAAGGCTTCCTCCCAGGCCGCCGCCGCGCCCCCGCGGCCCACGACGCCGTCCAATGCCCCCTTCACGCCCTTCGAGGCGCAGCCGCCGCGCCGCTCGGGCGGTACCGCCGGCGTGCTGCTGTGGTGCGTGGTGGTGGTGCTGGCCTGCGCGGCAGGCGCGGGCGGCTTCGTGCTGAACCGCAAGATCGAGAAGCTCGACCAGCTCGCGGTGCAGCGGCAGAAGGCGCTCGACGCGGCGACCGCCGAGATCCGCAACAAGTCCGACCAGGCGCTGGCCAACGCGCACCAGGTGGACGGCCAGCTCTCGCAGCTCGCCGGCAAGCTGTCCGACGCGCAGGCGCAGCAGCAGGCGCTGCAGCAGCAATACCAGGATCTCTCGCGCAATCGCGACGCCTGGCTGCTCGACCAGGTCGAGCAGACCCTGTCCGGCGCGAGCCAGCAATTGCAGTTGACGGGCAACGTCCCGCTGGCCCTGGTCGCGCTGCAGAACGCCGATCAACAATTGGCGACCTCGCAGGGCGCGCAGGCGATCGCGGTGCGCAAGGCCATCGCGCAGGACATCGACAAGCTCAAGGGTGCGCCCTCGGTGGATCTCACCGGCCTGGCCATCAAGCTCGACGACGCGATCGGCCGGATCGACGCGCTGCCGCTGTCGGGCGAGGCGCCGATCGGGCAGGCGCGGCCGCGCGCCGCCCACCCGGGCGATATCGCCAGCGAGGCGGCCGCGACCGGCCAGCCGCGCTGGAAGGTCTGGTGGCACGAGGTGAGCACCGGCATCGGCGCGCAACTGACCAGCCTGGTGCAGGTGCGCCGCATCGACAATGCCGATGCGATGCTGACCTCGCCCGAGCAGGGCTACTTCGTGCGCGAGAACGTCAAGCTGCGCCTGCTGACGGCGCGCCTGTCGCTGCTCGCGCGCAACGATTCGGCGATGAAGTCGGACCTGCACGCGGCGCAGGCGGCGCTCGCCCATTACTTCGACGCCTCGTCGAAGGACACCCGGACCGTCGAGGATCTGTTGAAGCAGGTCGATGCCGCGTCGCTGTCGGTGGCGGTGCCGAACCTGAGCACCAGCCTCAACGCCATCCAACAGTTCAAGAGCCGGGGTTGACGATGACGCTGCGAGGAATCCTCTGGCTGGCCGTGCTGTTCGCGATCGCCGTGGCGCTCGCGACGGTCGGCCGCTTCGACGGCGGGCAGGTGCTGATCGTCTACCCGCCGTATCGCGTCGACGTATCGCTGAACCTGTTCATCGTCTCGATCGTGGTGCTGTTCGTGGTGATCTACGCGCTGTTGCGCATCGTGCGCAACATCTGGCGCATGCCGCAGCGGGTGGCCGCCTATCGCAAGCGGATGCGCCACGAGAAGGCGCATGCCTCGCTGCGCGAGGCGATCGCCAATCTCTACGCGGGCCGTTTCTCGCGCGCCGAGAAGGCCGCGCGCGACGCGCTGTCGGTCGACGACAACCAGAGCGCGGCGGGCCTGGTGGGCGCGGTCGCCGCGCATCGCATGCACGAGTACGCGCGCCGCGACGAATGGCTGGCCCGCGTCGATGCCAACGAATGGCAGGAGGCGCGCCTGCTGGCCACCGCCGACATGCGCGCCGAGGCGCGCGACGCCGAGGGCGCGCTGGCCGCGCTGGCCGAGATGCAGGCTTCGGGCGGCAAGCGCATCCATGCGCAGCAGGTCGCGCTGCGCGCCCAGCAGCAGTTGAAGAACTGGGCCGAGGTGCTGAAGCTTGCCAAGGCGCTGGAGAAGCGCGAGGCGCTGCATCCGGCCGCCGCGGTGCGGATGCGCCAGCAGGCCGCCGAGCATCTGCTGCGCGACCGTCGCCACGACGCCGATGCGCTGCTGGAAGTGTGGCAGTCGCTGTCGGCCGCCGAGCGGCAATCGCCGCGCCTGGCCGACCTGGCCGCCGAGCTGCTGGTCACGCTGGAGCGCCAGCCCGAGGCGCGCCGCATCGTCGAGGACGCGCTGGCCCACAACTGGGATGCGCGCCTGCTGCGTCGTTATCCCGACACGGCTGGCAGCGATGCGCTACCGCTGATCCAGAAGGCCGAAGGCTGGAAGCGCGATCATCCCGACGACGCCGAGCTGCTGGTGGCCCTGGGCCGGCTCTGCCAGAAGCAGCAGCTGTGGGGCAAGGCGCAATCCTTCCTGGAATCGGCGCTGAAGCTGTCCGACAGCGAGGCGCTGAAGGTTCGCGCGCATCGCGCGCTGGCCAGCCTGTTCGAGCATCTCGGCGACCAGGAGAAGGCCGCGCGCCATTACCGCGAAAGCGCGCTGGCGGCACAGCTCGGCTGAGGCAGGCGCTTCGCGCGCCGCAAACGCAAACGGCAGCCCTGGAGGCTGCCGTTTTGCATTGTCGGCCTCGGCCGGCTGGCCTCAGCGGTTCACCAGCGCCTTCGGCACCGACAGCGCCAGCAGGCCGCCCAGCACGCAGAACGCGGCCAGCATCACCATCCCCGCGTCGTTGCTGCCGGTGGCCTGCTTGAGCCAGCCGATCATGTAGGGGCTCAGGAAACCGGCCAGGTTGCCGATCGAGTTGACCAGGGCGATGCCGGCCGCCGCCGCGGTGCCGCCCAGGAAGGCGGTGGGCAGGCTCCAGAACAGCGGCAGGGTGGTGAGGATGCCGATCGTGGCGAGCGTGAGGCCGACCATCGCCAGCGCGGTCTGGTGCGCCCAGACCACCGACAGCAGCAAGCCGATCGCGCCCAGCGCGGCGGGCAGCGCGACGTGCCAGCGGCGCTCGCGGCGGCGGTCGGCGCTGCGCGCGATCAGGATCATGCCGACCACGGCGGCCGCGTAGGGGATCGCCGAGAGCAGGCCGATCGTGAACGAGTCGGTCACGCCGGTCGACTTGATGATGGTCGGCAGCCAGAAGCCCACGCCGTACAGCCCCATCACGAAGGAGAAGTAGATCAGCGCCATCAGCCACACGCGCGGGCTGGCCAGCACGCGGCCGATCGAATGGTCGTCCTTGAGCGCCTCCTCGGCCTGCACGTTGCGTGTGAGCAGCGCCTTTTCCTCGTCGCTCAGCCAGGCGGCCTTGGCGATGCGGTCCTCGAGCGCGGCCAGCACCAGCAGGCCGACCAGGATCGAGGGAATCCCCTCCAGCAGGAACAGCCACTGCCAGCCGGCCCAGCCGTTGCTGCCGTGGAAGGTCTTGAGGATATAGCCCGACACGGGGCCGCCGATCACGCCCGACAGCGCGATCGCGGTCATGAAGAAGGTGGTCATGCGCCCGCGCCGGTTGGCCGGGTACCAGTAGGTCAGGTAGAGGATCACGCCGGGGAAGAAGCCGGCCTCGGCCACCCCGAGCAGGAAGCGCATCACGTAGAACATCGCCGGCGTGGTGACGAACATCATCAGCGCCGAGATCAGCCCCCAGGTGATCATGATCCGCGCGATCCAGACGCGCGCGCCCACCTTGTGCAGGATGATGTTGCTCGGCACCTCGAACAGGAAGTAGCCGAAGAAGAAGATGCCGGCGCCCAGGCCGTAGACGGTGTCCGACAGGTTCAGGTCGGCGGCCATCTGCAGCTTGGCGAAACCGACGTTGACGCGGTCGAGGTAGGCGACCACGTAGCAGAGCATCAGGAGCGGCGCGAGCCGCCAGGTGACCTTCCTGTAGGTGGCCGTCTCGAACGCGGACGGCTGGCCGGGATAGGCCGGTGCGGTGCTTGCCATGGGTCGTCTCCTTGCGTTGTCTTGATTTTTGAGGTCCTGCCGGTGCTGCCGGTACCGCTTTGCCGGAAGGGCCGGGCGCATCGCGGCGCCGCGGTCTCCGCGCCGCTCAGATGCAGCGGCCGCCGTCCACCTCGAGGCAGGTGCCGGTGATGAACTCGGCTTCGTCCGAAGCCAGGTAGAGCGCCGCGTTGGCGATGTCCTGCGGGGTCGAGAGGCGGCCCAACGGGATCGTCGCGAGAAAGCGCTGGCGGTTCTCGGGGGTGTCCTCGACGCCCATGAACTCGGTCATCAGGCCGGTCTCGCCGAGCACCGGGTTGATGCAGTTGACGCGGATCCGGTCGGCGCCGAGCTCGGCCGCCAGCGCCTTGCTGGCGGTGATCATCGCGCCCTTGGTGCTGTTGTACCAGACCAGTCCCGGGCGCGGCCGGATGCCGGCGGTGGAGGCGATGTTGACGAACACGCCGCCGCCGGCCTGGCGGAAATACGGCACCAGGGTCTGCACGCTCCAGAACAGGCTCTTCATGTTGACCGCGTAGACGCGGTCGTACTCGGCCTCGCCGACCTCCAGCACCGGCTTGTTGCGATGCGTGGTGCCGGCGTTGTTGACCAGGATGTGGACCTGGCGGAAATCCTCCAGCGTGGCGGCCAGCAGGGCGCGCCAGTCCTCGCCGCGCGAGACGTCGCCGGGCACCGCGATCGCCTTGCCGCCCGCCACCGCGATCTCGCTGGCCACGCGCTCGGCGGCCGCGCCGTTCAGGTCGTTGACCACCACGTTCGCGCCCTCGCGCGCGTAGGTTTTGGCGATGCCCTCGCCGAATCCCGAGCCGCCGCCCGTGACGATGGCTGTCTTGCCCGCAAGCCGCATGAATCGTCTCCTGTCTCGTGTCGATGATCGGAAGGCGCGCCGGCCTCGCCGCCGGGCGCCGCTTGAAACGTGCCGCGCCGCGTGCCGACTAGCCGTGCTTCAGCGCGATGGTCTTGAGCACGGTGAAGCCGTAGAGCGCCTCGAAGCCCTTCTCGCGCCCGTGGCCCGAGCGCCCGCTGCCGCCGAAGGGCAGCTCGACGCCGCCGCCCGCGCCATAGTTGTTGACGAACACCTGGCCGGCGCGCACGCGCCGCGCGAGGCGCATCTGGCGCGCGCCGTCGCGGGTCCAGATGCCGGCCACCAGGCTGTAGGCGGTGCCGTTGGCGAGCGCCAGCGCTTCGTCTTCGTCGCGAAAGCGCATCGCGGCCAGCACCGGGCCGAACACCTCTTCCTGCGCGAGACGATGCCCGGGCGGCACGTCGCGCAGCAGGGTGGGCGCCTGGTAGAAGCCGCTTTCGGGCGCCTCCGGCACCACCTCGCCGTGCGCGGCCATGGCGATGCCGTCGTGCTGCGCGTCGGACAGGAAATCCCAGACGCGCTGCTGCTGTTTCGCGTTGATCAGCGGGCCGCAGTCGAGGTCGGCCAGGCCCGGGCCCACGCGCAGCGCGTTGAAGGCGGTCGCGAGCCGGTCCAGCAGCGGCTCGTAGACGCCGTGCTCGATCAGCACGCGGCTGCCGGCCGAGCAGGTCTGCCCGCCGTTCTGCACGATCGCCGAGACCAGCACCGGCAGCGCCGCGTCGAGGTCGGCATCGGCGAACACGATCTGCGGGGACTTGCCGCCCAACTCCAGCGTGACCGGCACGTGGCGCTCGGCGGCGGCCTGCGCGACCAGCCGGCCGGTGTCGGGCGAACCGGTGAAGGAGATGTGGTCGATGCCAGGATGCGCGGACAGCGCGGCGCCGGCCTCGTGGCCGTAGCCGGTCACGATGTTGAGCGCGCCGCCCGGCAGGCCCGCCTCGGCCGCCAGGCGCGCCACCAGCAGCAGCGACAGGCAAGCGTCCTCGGCCGGCTTGACCACGCAGGCATTGCCGGTGGCCAGCGCCGCGCCGACGCTGCGGCCGAAGATCTGCATCGGGTAGTTCCAGGGCACGATATGGCCGGTGACGCCGTGGGCTTCGCGGATCGTCAGCACGGTATAGCCGTTCTGGTAGGGCAGGGTCTCGCCGTGCAGCTTGTCGGCCGCGCCGGCGTAGAACTCGAAGTAGCGCGCCAGCGCCGCGGCGTCGGCGCGCGCCTGCTTGAGCGGCTTGCCGGTATCGCGGCATTCGAGCTGGGCGAGCGCCTCCTGCTGCTCGGCCACGCGCTGCGAGAGCCGGAACAGCAAGCGGCCGCGTTCGGCCGCGCTGGTGGCGCCCCAGGCGCCCTCGAAGGCACCGCGCGCCGCGCGCACGGCGGCGTCGATGTCGGCGGCGCTGCCGCGTGCCAGGCGCGCGAACGGCGCACCGTCGGACGGGTCGATCACGGCGATCGTCTCGCCGTTCGCGGGCGCGACCCATTCGCCCGCGATGAAGTGCCTTGCCTCTTCCATGCCTGCTCCTGGCTCCTGGGTATCGAGGTACGACCGAAGCTGCTGCGGATGCTGGGGCGGTGATGCATGGCAGGCCAGGCGCGGCGATCACGGCAGCCGCGGGGCCTGCATTTTGTTCGCGCCGCGGGCAAGTGTGCACCTAACTTCGCCGGAGCGCCATCGGGTGATTGGCTATAATGGCGGCTCTTCGCGGGGGCGAGATCGTTTGCGCCCCGTCCCGTTTTCCCATCGTCATGCAGAGAGCGCTCATGAGCTTCAGCAATGTTCCGGCCGGCAAGGATCTGCCGCACGATTTCAACGTCATCATCGAAATTCCGGCGCAAAGCGACCCGGTCAAGTACGAGGCCGACAAGGATCTCGGCCTGCTGGTGGTCGATCGCTTCGTCGGCACCGGCATGCGTTATCCGGTCAACTACGGCTTCATCCCGCAGACGCTGTCGGGCGACGGCGATCCGGTCGACGTGCTGGTGATCACCCCGTTCCCGCTGCTGGCCGGCTCGGTGGTGCGTTCGCGCGCGCTCGGCATGCTGCAGATGACCGACGAGTCGGGCGTCGACGCCAAGCTGATCGCCGTGCCGCACGACAAGGTGTGCCCGATGACGGCCAACCTCAAGTCGCTGGACGACGTGCCCGAGTACCTGAAGGACCAGATCAAGCACTTCTTCGAGCAATACAAGGCGCTCGAGAAGGGCAAGTGGGTGAAGGTCGACGGCTGGGCCGGCATCGAGGCCGCCCACAAGGAAATCTCGGAAGGCGTGGCCAACGCCCAGAAGTAAGCCCGCGTCGCGGCGCCGGGCCGGCGTGCCGAGAGGCCGCGCCGGGCTGCTGCCGCCGACTTGCGCGAAACCGCGCGTGTCCCGTCTCGGGGCCGCGCGGTTTTTTCATGGGCGCGTGCCCGGTTAGCGGGTTCAGGCGGGTTCAGGCGCGCGGGGAGCGGGTGGTGCGGGAGCGGCGGGCGCGTTTGGGCGGGGTTGCGTCGAGTGCCGGTTCGGCCTGGACCTCGATGCCGACTTCGATCGCGGCCGGGCCGGCTTCGGGTGCGGTTGCCGCGAGCGGAACCTGGGCGAGCGCTGCGTCGATGGCCATGTCGAGCGGCGTGACGGTGGGCTCGATTGCCTCGATTGCCTCGATCGCCTCGTCATCATCGACCGCGATCACGGCCGGCAGCACCGAATCCAGCGAACGCCGGCCGCCGGCCAGTTCGCGTTTCTGCGCGGGCGTCAGGCGCTTGACCCAGTATTCGGCGCGCGAGGCGCTGGAGCGGTCGGCCAGCTCGAACGAGGCCAGCACCGCACGCGGCTTGCGCGAGCGCGTGTAGCGCGCGCCGGTGCCGTTGGCGTGCTGGGCGAAGCGGGCGTCGACGTCGGTGGTGATGCCGGTGTAGACGCTGCCGTCCTCGCATTCGATCAGATACAGGTACCAGGACATGGCGCGGCCGGGGAAGCGAAGCCGTCAGTGTCTCAGAAAAACCGCGCCGCGCGCCGGCGGCCTCATCGCGTGCCGCCGTCCTTGAAGGGATTGTGCTCGCGCAGCTCGTCCACGTAGGCGTGGATCTGCCCGGTCTCGCGCTTGAGGAAATCGCCCACCGCGTCCGAGAAAGCCGGGTGCGCGAGCCAGTGCGCCGAGTGCGTGACGGTCGGCATGAAGCCGCGCGCGAGCTTGTGCTCGCCTTGCGCGCCGCCCTCGAAGGCGCCGAGCTTCTCCTCGATGCAGAACTCGAGCAGCTGGTAGTAGGCGGTCTCGAAGTGCAGGCAGGGCACGTGTTCGAGCGCGCCCCAGTAGCGCCCGTAGAGCGTGCCGCCGCCGTCCTCGCCGCGCGCGTAGACGGCCAGCGCGCTGGCGATCGGCTTGCCTTCGGCCTCGGCGATCACCAGCAGCAGGTTCTCGGGCATGGTCTCGCCGATCCGGCGGAAGAAATCGAGGTTCAGGTACGGGCTCGAATGGTGCTCGCGATAGGTTTGCCGGTAGCAGCGCGAGAAGAAGCGCCAGTCGGCGTCGCTGGCATCCTCGCCTCGCACGCGGCGGAAGCTGACACCAGCCTCGGCCACCTTGCGCCGTTCGGCGCGGATGTTCTTGCGCTTCTTCTGTTCGAGCGTGGCGAGGAAATCGTCGAAATGGCGATAGCCGTCGTTGAGCCAGTGGAACTGCACGCCCTCGCGCAGCATCATGCCCATCTCGGCCAGCAGGCCGGCTTCCTCGCCGGTCGGGAACAGCACGTGCAGCGAGGACACCTCGCTCTGCTCGGCCAGCGCCACCAGGGTGGCGGCGAGCTGGCGCCGCGCGCGCTCGTTGGCGGCGATCAGGCGCGTGCCCTGCACCGGCGTGAAGGGCACCGCGCAGAGCAGCTTCGGGTAATAGGGCACGCCATTGCGCTGGTAGGCGTCGGCCCAGGCCCAGTCGAACACGTACTCGCCGTACGAATGCTGCTTGGCATAGACGGGCGAGGCCGCCACCAGCGCGCCCGTGTCGGCCTCGCTCAGGGTGAGGAAATTCGGCGACCAGCCGGTCTCGCCGACCGCGCAGCCGGTGGCGTGCAGCGCGGCGAGGAATTCGTGGCGCAGGAAGGGCGTGGGATGCGCCTGTCGAGCCAGCAGGGCGTTCCACTCGCCGGCATCCACTTCCAGCGGAGAGCTCAGGAGCCCCATGCGATAATCGATGCGTTCGTGTTTCAACCGTCTGAGATCCGTTTCGATCGGCATGCGCGCGACAGGCGCGGCGCGCCGTTGATGCGCCCGGAGGCATTCGTCACGCGGCCCGCCCGGCCGCGCAGGTTCCGTCATGAAAACCCGTATCGCTCTTGCCCAACTGAACGTCACCGTCGGCGATTTCGCCGGTAACGTCGTCCGCCTCGTCGAGGCCGCGCGTGCCGCGCACAAGGATGGTGCGCAGCTGCTGGTCGCGCCGGAGCTGGCCTTGTCGGGCTACCCGCCCGAGGACCTGCTGCTGCGTCCGGCCTTCTTCGCGGCCGCTGCCGAGGCGCTGGCCGAGCTGGCGGCGCGCCTGGCGCCGCTGGAAGGCCTGGCGGTGCTGGTCGGCCATCCGCTGCGCGAGTCCAGCGCCGATGGTAATGCAAACCGCCCGATCGAGCGCGGCGCCGCCCCCGTCGGCACCTACAACGCCGCCTCGCTGATCGTCGGCGGCAAGGTGGTGGCGACCTATCGCAAGCAGGACCTGCCCAATACCGAGGTGTTCGACGAGAAGCGCTATTTCGCGACGGATCCGCAACCCTGCGTGTTCGAGCTGAACGGCACCCGGTTCGGCATCGTGATCTGCGAGGACGTCTGGCACGCCTCGGCCGCCCAGCTCGCCAAGGCGGCCGGCGCCGAGGTGCTGCTGGTGCCGAACGGCTCGCCGTATCACATGAACAAGGACGCGGTGCGCGTCGACATCCTGCGTGCGCGGATTCGCGAGACCGGCCTGCCGATGGTCTATGTGAACCTGGTCGGCGGCCAGGACGAACTGGTGTTCGACGGCGGCTCCTTCGTGCTCGACGGCGCGGGCGAGCTGGTGGCGCGCATGGCGCAGTTCGAGGAAGGGCACGCGATCGTCGAGTTCGAGGGCGCGCGGCCGCTGCCCGGCGAGATCGCGCCGGCGCTGTCGACCGAGGCCCAGGTCTATCGCGCGCTGGTGCTCGGGGTGCGCGACTACATCGGCAAGAACGGTTTCCCCGGCGCGCTGATCGGCCTGTCGGGCGGCGTCGATTCGGCCCTGGTGCTGGCGGTGGCCTGCGACGCGCTCGGGCCCGATCGGGTGCGCGCGGTGATGATGCCCTCGCGCTACACGGCCGATATCTCGACCACCGACGCGGCCGACATGGCGCGTCGCGTCGGCGTGCGCTACGACGAGATCGCGATCGCGCCGATGTTCGACGCGTTCCGCGCCTCGCTGGCCGCCGAGTTCGCCGGCCGCGAGGAAGACGCGACCGAGGAGAACATCCAGGCGCGGATCCGCGGCACGCTGCTGATGGCGCTGTCGAACAAGTTCGGCTCGATCGTGCTGACCACCGGCAACAAGAGCGAGATGGCGGTCGGCTACTGCACGCTTTACGGCGACATGGCGGGCGGCTTCGCGGTGATCAAGGACATCGCCAAGACCCTGGTCTATCGTCTCTGCCACTACCGCAACGCGGCCGCCGAGTTCGGCAGGCTGGCGGTGATCCCGGAGCGGATCCTCACGCGCGCGCCCTCGGCCGAGCTGCGCGAGAACCAGACCGACCAGGACAGCCTGCCGTCCTACGACGCGCTCGACGCGATCATGCGCATGTACATGGAGGAGGACCGGCCGCTGGCCGAGATCGTCGCGGCCGGTTACGACGAAGCCGACGTGACGCGCGTCACGCGCCTCATCAAGATCAACGAATACAAGCGGCGCCAGGCGCCGATCGGGATCCGCGTCACGCACCGCGCGTTCGGCCGCGACTGGCGCTACCCGATCACCTCGCGCTTCACGGAACGCATCGACTGATGGGGCGTCGCGCGTAGAATCCGTCCAGGACGTCCCCTTACCCGGAGCATCATCATGAAACGCATTACCGCCATCATCAAACCGTTCAAGCTCGACGAAGTGCGCGAGGCGCTCGCCGAGGTCGGCCTGACGGGCCTCACCGTGACGGAAGTGAAGGGCTTCGGCCGCCAGAAGGGTCATACCGAGCTCTATCGCGGCGCCGAATACGTGGTCGACTTCCTGCCCAAGATGAAGATCGAGGTGGTGGTGGCGGCCGACCAGGTCGACCAGGTGATCGACGCCGTGATCGGCGCGGCGCGCACCGGCAAGATCGGCGACGGCAAGATCTTCGTGTCCGACGTCGAGCGCGTGATCCGCATCCGCACCGGCGAGGAGAACGAAGCGGCGGTCTGAGCGCCGTTTTCGTGACGGCTCGCGCGCTGCCGCGCGGCGAGCCGGTTTCGGCATGGCCCGGGTTCGCCGGGCCATTGTCGTTTACGGCGACGGCCGGCGCGAGGCCGGTGTTCGTCGTCGGGAATTCCATCAAGTTGCGCGCGCACCAAATAAAAAACGGTGCGATACCCCTTCGGGTACCGCACCGATACGCGCCTCTCGCAGCAGCGTGAAACTCGATGTCTTGTAATGCCTGATGCGTCTCGCGACGATCAGAACAGGTGCTGGATACCTGCGTAGACGCCGGTCTGCGAACCGCCAGCCTTCGGGTTGCCGGTCGAAACCGCCGTGCCCGCCGGATTGGCGTTCAGGCCGAAGTTGGCCGTCTTGCTGTTGCGCAGCGTGGCAGCCTGCAGGTCGAGCAGGGTGCGCTTGGACAGGTTGTACGAACCGCCGATCGTGTAGATCGTGGCATTGCCGCCGCCGTTGTTGGCGTTCACGTGGTAGACCGCCGCGATCAGCGCTGCCGCCGGCGTGGCTTGCCACGTCACGCCGCCCCAGACCTGCTGCGTCGTCGTGATGCCGTTGTTGGCGGCCGGTGCGCCGTCAGCGTGCGACGACTGGTACGAAGCCTGCAGCTTGAACGGGCCGAGGAACACGTTCGCACCCGCGAAGTATTCGCGCGAGTAGTTGAACACGTCGTCGAGCTTGCCGTTGGCCGGATCGCGCGCTTCGTCGTACAGGCCGCGCAACTGGAACAGCGAGTTCGTGTAGGTCAACTGCAGACCGGCGCTGCGGCCCTGGTTGGTGGTGCCGTTGCCGTTGAAGTTGGTGGCGTTCGACAGCGCGTACTGGCCGTAGGCGTCGAAGCCGTAGATGTTCGGCGACTGATACGAAATGTTGTTGCTGGTCTTGTTCCAGTTACGGCCACGCACCAGCGAGGCGGTCGACCAGTTCGACTGACCGAACGGATCGAAGTCCCACACGCCGTTGGCGATCGCGAGTTCGCGACCCAGCAGCAGGGTACCGTAGGCGTCGTTCGAGATACCGACCGTCGCGAAACGATCCCAGATCGTGCCGCTCGAGCCCATGCCGCCGGTCATGGTGTTGAACGCACCTTCGAGGTGGAACAGCACCTTGTAACCGCCGCCGAGGTCCTCGACACCCTTGATGCCCCACAGGCTGGTGCCCCAGTCACCGCTTTCCGCGCGGATCGTGTGGCCGGCCTGGCCGCCGTTCAGGTATTCGAGCCCTGCGTCCAGGCGACCGTACAGCGTCACGCTGCTTTGCGCCTGCGCTGCCACCCCGGCAGTCATCAATGCTGCCGCGAGCAATGCTTTCTTCATCATCTCCTCCATACCCTGTCAAAAAGTCAACCCACCAACTGCGCAAGATGCCGGATGCGCAATGCATCCGGTCAACATGGGATAACCAGGGAGACCACCTGCGGCTGCCGGGTAGGCTGGCGCGTTTCTTGTGCGGACGAACCGTTTTGCAGGCCGTTTTGCCGATCGGGCAAGCCGGGGGTCTCCTGTGTCATGAAGTCAAACTACATTTCATGACTTTCGTTTTGCTACTTTGGTTACTAATTTAGCAAAAATACACTTTCGTGGCGACGAAAATCGTTGTTTGACTAGCTGGTGTCGCCAAATTGCCATAATGACGGGGCGCGACCGTTCCGGGAGGGTTCGGAAACATGCCGCAAAGGCTTGCTGCACAAGGCGTTCACGGTTTCCGGGAGGGGGGGTCAAGGATTGCCACTATTGACGCGATGACACGACCGGCGTACCTCGGCGAGAGGCTGAATTCGTTAGCTATCCGTAAAAGAATGACCGGATAGTGGGAGTGCCGGCCTTGTTTGTTTACTTCGTTTTTCTAAACAAATGCGATGCCGCAGCGGTTTGCGCGAGGCAAGCGTGGAGAAGGGGGAGGTGGAGGTCGGGAAGCGCGATGCGTCGATCGCATCGGTAACGAAAAGAAGGGCGGGAGACTGCCGGCACCGCGCCATGCGATGCCGGCCAGGGAAAGGGGCGATTACTTCAGGCTGCCCGACAGGAACTGCTTGAGGCGTTCGCTGCGGGTATTGCCGAACACCTCGGCCGGCGCGCCTTCTTCCTCGACGCGGCCCTGGTGCAGGAACATCACGTGGTTCGAGACGTTGCGTGCGAAGCCCATCTCGTGCGTCACCACGATCATGGTCCGGCCTTCCTCGGCCAGCTTCTGCATCACCTTCAGCACCTCGCCCACCAGCTCTGGATCGAGCGCCGAGGTGGGCTCGTCGAACAGCATCACGTCGGGCTGCATGGCCAGCGCGCGGGCGATCGCCACGCGCTGCTGCTGGCCGCCGGAAAGATGCGAGGGATACTGCTTCTCGAGGCGCGGCGCGAGGCCCACCTTCTCGAGATATTCGCGGGCGCGTTCCTCGGCCTCGCGGCGCGACAGCTTCAGCACGTTCACCGGCGCCTCGATCACGTTCTCGAGCACGTTCATGTGCGACCACAGGTTGAAGTGCTGGAACACCATCGCCAGCTTGGTGCGCACGCGCTGCAGTTGCCTGGTGTCGGCCGCCTTCAGCGCGCCGCCCTTGTCCTTCGCGGTGCGCACCTCTTCGCCGTCGACGAAGATGCGCCCGGCGTTCGGTTGTTCGAGGAAGTTGATACAGCGCAGCATGGTGCTCTTGCCCGAGCCGGACGAGCCGATCACGCTGATCACGTCGCCGGCGTGGGCCTTCAGCGACACGCCCTTGAGAACTTCGTTGCTGCCGTACTGCTTGTGGAGATCGTCGACGAAAAGCTTGTGCATCTGGGAATTCATCAGGAGTCCTCGCGCCGTTTATTTGCCTTGCGGGCGCAGGTAGGCGAGCCAGCGTCGCTCGGCCTGGCGGAACAGCCACACGAGCGTAAACGAGATCGCGAGATAGAGGAGCGCGGCGATGCCGAACGCGTGGAACGACATGTAGGTCGCCGAATTGACGTCGCGCGCGATCTTGAGGATGTCGGGCACGGTGGCCGTGAACGCCACCGTGGTGGCGTGCAGCATCAGGATCACTTCGTTGCTGTAGAGCGGCAGCGCGCGGCGCAGCGCCGAAGGCAGGATCACGCGGCGATACAGCGTGAAGGTCGACATGCCGTAGGCGCGCGCGGCCTCGATCTCGCCATAGGCCGTCGACTTGATCGCGCCGGCGAAGATCTCGGTGGTGTATGCGCAGGTGTTCAGCGTGAAGGCCAGCAGCGTGCAGTGCATGCCGTCGCGGAAGAACTGGTTGAGCATGGTGGTGTCGCGCACCACCTGCAGGCTGTAGAGGCCGGTGTAGCAGAGCAGCAGCTGCACGTAGAGCGGCGTGCCGCGGAACACGTAGGTGTAGAGCCACACCGAGCCCGACAGCCAGCGCCGCTTGGACACGCGCGCGCAGGCGAGCGGCACCGACAGGCAGAAGCCCAGCCCGATCGACACCACCAGCAGCCACAGTGTGATCGCCACGCCGGTGAAGCGGTACCCGTCCGTATACAGGTAGTTGCGCCAGTATTCCTGAATCAGCTCGATCATAGTTCCGCCTTGCGCACACCCGTGGAGTAGCGCTTTTCCAGCCACATCAGCACGAAGTTCGAGATCGTCGTGATCGCGAGGTAGATGGCCCCCGCGAGCAGCGTGAAGAAGAAGAAACGCAGCGTGCCCTTGCCGGCGTCCTGCGAGGCCTTGACCACGTCGGCCAGGCCGATGATCGACACCAGCGCGGTGGACTTGACCAGCACCTGCCAGTTGTTGCCGATGCCGGGCAGCGCGAAGCGCATCATCTGCGGGAACATCACGCGCGTGAACACCTGCCAGCTGCTCATGCCGTAGGCGGCGCCGGCTTCCAGCTGGCCGCGCGGCACCGACAGGAAGGCGCCGCGGAAGGTTTCGGTGAAGTAGGCGCCGTAGATGAAGCCCAGCACCAGCACGCCGGCGGCGAACGGGTCGATGTCGATCTGGTCCCAGCTCATCAGGTCGGTGAGCTGGTTCAGCCAGATCTGGATGCTGTAGAACAGCAGCAGCATCAGCACCAGGTCGGGCACGCCGCGGATCAGCGTGGTGTAGAGCGTGCCGATGCCGTTCGAGAAGCGGTTGCGCGAGAGCTTCGCGCCGGCGCCGAGCAGGCCCAGGATGAACGACAGGATCAACGACAGCACCGCGAGCTTGACGGTCTGCCAGGTGCCGGAAAGTATCAGCGGGCCGTAGCCTTGGAGAAACATATGTGGTCCTCGGCGGCGCGTCGTATGCGCCGCGAAAGACGCGTGCCGCGTATCGGGCGGCACGCCCCGTGCGTGTGGGTCGGGCCGTCCGGTGATTCCGCCGGGCGGCGTGCGACTTCTTCCTGCCTGGGCGGCCGCCGTGCACGCTCGGCGCGCGGCGGCCGCCCAGGCCGAAACGTGGTTACTTCGCCGAATACACGCTGAACGAGAAGTACTTGTGCGACAGCCTGTCGTACGTCCCGTCCTGGTGCATCGCGGCGAGGGCGGCGTTGATCTTCGCCTTCAGGTCCGTGTCCTCCTTGCGCAGGCCGATCGCGGTGCCGTCCCCGATGGTCTTCGGGTCCTTCACCTCGGGGCCTGCCCAGGCGAAGCCCTTGCCGCGCGGCGTGCGCAGGAAGCCGTAGTCGGCCTGCAGCTCGTCCTGCAGCGCGGCGTCGAGCCGGCCGGTGCCCAGGTCGGCATAGACCTGGTCCTGGTTCTGGTACGGCACGATCGTCACGCCCTGGGTTTCCCAGTAGGTCTTCGCGTAGGTTTCCTGCGTCGAACCCTGCTCGACGCCGACCGTCTTGCCCTTGAGCGAGGCCACCGTCGGCAGCAGCGGCGAGCCGGCCTTGGCGATCATGCGCGCGGGCGCGTCGTACAGCTTGTCCGAGAAGTCGATCTGCTCGCGGCGCTTGTCGGTGACGGTGAGCGACGAGACGATCACGTCGAACTTGCGGGCCTTCAGCGCCGGGATGATGCCGTCGAGATCCTGGGCCACCCAGGTGCAGCGCACGGCGATCCGGGTACAGATCTCGCGAGTCAGGTCGACGTCGAAGCCGACGATGTCGCCGTTCTTCGCGACCGACTCGAACGGCGGATAGCTGGCATCGACACCGATCCGGACCGTTTTCCATTCCTTCGCGAAGGCGCCGCCCGCCATCAGGGCGAGCGCTGCGCACAGGGCGAGCTTGTTCATCAGTTTCCTCTTGCGGCTGCTGCTTGCCGGCCCGTTCGTCTCGCGCGCCGGCCCTATTCTAGGTAGCCAAAATTCGGCCTCGGCGGCTTCGGCGAACGGTCGGGCGGGGCCCGGCCGGCCAAAAGCGCGGTATTTTACCCGAGCCGGCGGCGCGCAAGCTCGAATTACGGCTCGGATCGTTGCGCATCCCGTCGCGAGGCGCAATCGGGGGCGACACGGGCAGGCGGCGCGGTGCCGGTGAGCGCCGCGCGGGACAGGCAGGCTCGGGCGACGGCGATCGTACCGCGGCGCGGGCGGCGGCAACTGTCAACAATGATGTCGGGGGAGGGCAGCGAGGGGCGGGGCAACGCAGGGGGGACGACGAGCCCGCGCGGGACGCGGACGTGTGAAGCGGGCGCGCAAGGCGCCGTGAGGCAAGGCAGGACCGGGGCCCGGCGAGCAGGCCCCGGCGAATGGCTCGCGATGCCGGCGGCACCGCGAGCCGGCCACGCCGGCGCTTATTGCGCGGCGGCCGAAGCGGCTGCCGGCTTGGCGGCCTGGTGATGGCCCCAATGCGCCTTCATCTTGTCGTGGCGCGCCTTCATCTTCGCGAACTGCTGCTTGAGCGCGGTGCTGACCTGGGTCTTCTGCTGGTCGTTCAGGCCGTCGTAGAAGGCCAGCCAGGCCTTCTCGGTCTGCTCGTGCAACTGGCGGTTCTGTTCGCCGATCTGGTGGCGGGCGGCCGCCAGCGCGTCGAGGTCGAGGATCGGCTGGTTCTGCGCGGCCTCGAACTGCGAGCGGCCCTGTTCGAAGTTCTGGCGCATCGCCTCGCGGTTCTGCTTGGCGGTGGCCTCGGCGGCCTGGTATTGCTGCTCCTGCGCCGGCGTCAGCTTGAGCTGGTCGTGCAGGCGCTTGAACACCTCCATCGGGCCGCCGTGGTGCCAGTGGTGATGCATGCCCGGGCCGCCTTGCGGGCCGGCCGGGTCGGCCGCGCGGGCGGCGGCGCCGAACGAAAGGGCCAGTACGGTAGCGGCAGCGATAGCCACGAGAGACGTCTTCTTATACATTGCGATGACTCCTGGTCGAATGAGTGGAGCGACCGGCGGGGCGGGCCTTCGGGCCGCCGCCGTCCGTATCGGTAAGACGCAGCGTAGCCAAGCGCCCCGCCCGTCGTGTTACCTCCACCCTGCCCGCGGTTACCATGCATTACATCCGGCTTGCGCGGTAATTCCCAGTAACCCATTCGCGCCTTTGTTTCAGTCGGCTTCCTCAACCCGCACGATAAAATCCACGCCATGACTACCCAGATCCTCATCGTCGACGACGACCAAGAACTGCGCGACCTGCTGCGCGACTATCTCGTGCGCCAGGGCATGGAAGTATCGGTGCTGCACGACGCGGCCACCCTGGAGAAGCGCCTGGAGCGCGAGCGTCCCGACCTGATCGTGCTCGACCTGATGATGCCGGGCGTCGATGGCCTGACCGCGCTGCGCCAGTTGCGCGCGGCCGGCGACGACATCCCGGTGATCATGCTGACCGCGCGCGCCGACGACGTCGACCGCATCGTCGGCCTCGAGCTCGGCGCCGACGACTACCTCGGCAAGCCCTTCAACCCGCGCGAGCTGCTGGCCCGCGCCCAGGCGGTGCTGCGCCGGCGCCGCGCCACGCCCTCGGCGGCCGCGCCCGAGCAGCGCGAACCCTATGCGTTCGGCCGCTTCGTGCTCGACTTCCAGGCGCGCACGCTGTCGGTCGACGGCAAGCCGGCCACGCTGTCGAGCAGCGAATTCGCGCTGCTGAAGATCTTCGTCAACAACGCGCTGCGCACGCTGACGCGCGAGCGCCTGCTCGAACTGCTGCACGGCCCGGAATACGACGGCACCGACCGCGGCATCGACGTGCAGGTGTGGCGTCTGCGGCGGATCCTCGAAAGCGATCCGTCCACGCCGCGCTTCATCCAGACAGTGCGCGGACGCGGCTACGTGTTCGTGCCCAACGGCGAGGCCCATGCGCAGACCCATTGATTCGCTGTTCGGGCGGCTCGCGCTGCTGGTGGTGGGCGTGCTGCTGCTGTCCCACTTCGCGTGGTACCTGGCGATCCGCTTCGACCGCAACGAGACGCAGATGCGCTACGCGGTGGAGGAGGCCGCCTTCCTGGTGGACGCGGTGCGCCAGCACGAGGAACGCACGCCCGACCAGCCGCTGCCCTCGCGCGTGCGGATCGTGCCGCCGGACAGCGCGGACGTGCCGCGCGAGGAGCCGGACCTGCCGCCGCCGCCCAAGCGTTTCCTGGAGGATCTGCGCGATCGCATGCCGCCCGGCACCGAGGTGCGCTTCGGCACGCCCGGCAGGCCGCCCGTGCTGTGGGTGAAGGAGCCTCACGACGCCAACTGGATCGTGGTGCCGGCGCAGCCGCTGCATGCGCGCCGCTCGCGCGACCGCATGCTGCTGTGGCTGGCGATGATCTTCTCGGCCGCCGTGATGGCGGCCCTGTTCGCCGCCTGGCAACTGCAGCAGCCGCTGCGCTCGCTGGCGCGCGCGGTCGGCCGCTTCGGCCGCGGCATGACGGTGCCGCCGGTGCGCGAGAAGGGGCCGCGCGAGTTGCGCCAGCTCACCCGCGGCTTCAACCAGATGGTGGAACAGGTGTCGCGCGCCGAGAACGATCGCGCCGTGATGCTGGCCGGCGTCGCGCACGACCTGCGCACGCCGCTGGCGCGCATGCGCCTGCGCGCCGAGATGATGGACGACGCGCGCCTGCGCGACGGCGTGGTGCGCGACGTGGACTCGATGTCCCATATCGTCGACCAGTTCCTGGTATTTGCCAACGGCGGGGCCGATCGCAGCGAGGTGGTCGAGGTCGATCCGACCTGCGAGCGGATCGCGCGCACCTATCGCGCGGTCGCGCCGAACGCGCAGCCGGTCGAGATCGCGCTGGCGGCCGGGCCGGGCTTCCGCCTGCCGACCGCCACGCTCGACCGGATCCTCTCCAACCTGCTCGACAACGCCCATGCCTACGGCGCGCCGCCGGTGCGCATCGCCACCGAGCGCGGCGCCGAGGGTTACGTGCTGACGGTCAGCGACGGCGGCAAGGGTATCGCGCAGCGCGACCTGGCCGACGCGACGCGGCCCTTCGTGCGGCTCGACCCGGCGCGCGGCGGCAATGGCCACAGCGGGCTGGGCCTGGCGATCGTCGAGCGGCTGGTGCAGCGCACCGGCGGCCAGTGCCGGATCGGCAACCAGGAGCAGGGAGGGCTGCGCGTCGAGATGGTGTTTCCGTTCGACGTGGTGCCGAAGCCGGAGCGCGAGCACGTGGGCGCATGAGCGGCGCCCGGCCGGCCCCGGCGGCGTGATGCCGTTGCGGCAAGCCAAATAAAAACCCCGGCGATGCCGGGGTTGTCCTGCCGCGCCACGCGCGCGGCCGGAGATCGAATCACGCCGCCGACGGCGCGGCCGAAGCCGCGCGCCGTGCCGCGCTCACTCGCCGAACAGCGAGCCGAGCGTCTCGGCCGCGTGGCTGTCGATCGTGTTGTAGGTGACGCTGGTCGCCTCGAAGATATACAGCGTGGTGTACTTGCCGAGCCGCTCGAGGATCTCGTCCTGCAGCGACTCCGGCACCACGTTCATGTTCAGATACCACGCGGTCGACGACAGCCGCGCCTGGAATGTGCCGTATTCCTGCATCAGCGTATAGAAAGCATCCGCGTCCTGATCCCGGCACACGATAACCAGATTTCCTGCCATTCAGCCCTCCTGCCTGTGACGTTCGTTCTTGCGTAGCAGCCTTGATCATACCTGCTTAGTCGCCGCCGCTCGCCGGCGGTTCGTTTTGTATTCGCGCGGCGCGACGGCGGCGGCCGGCGCCCGCGCGTGTTGCGTTCGCGCCCCGGCGGGTTTCCCCGCATCCCGGATCGCGGCATAATTCGCCCTTGCGCCGCGTCACGCGCGTTGCATCCCGCTTGCGACTTCTTTCAAATTCCCCGCATTCCACCCGTGAATTCCTTCGATTTGGGTGATGTTTGCCTGCGATTGGCGGGGGATGCCTTCATGTTGCGTACCGGAAGCTTGTGCCTGTCACAGGGGTTGTAGTAGTGTCGTGCCGTCGTCGCGCCCGGCCCTTTTTGGGCGGGCCCGGGATGGGTGAGCGAGCGGGGCTGCGGTAGCCGACGCTCGGGATTGTCCAGTCATAAGCAAACACCGCAATGCGCCTTACCATGAGTCACGAACGCATGCTGGCCTCAAATTTCGCTTCGAACGGCCATGCCGGGGAGGGTGCCTGATGGATTTTGGTTTCAATCCGAACCGGATCGCGAACGCCTCGGCGTGGCGCGTGCTGCCCAATCGCTGGGACTTCATCGCCTTTCCGCTGATCCTCTGCGTGATCGCGATGGCGGCGGTGGGCTTCCACGAGACCATGGCGCCGATCGGCACGCTCAGCACCCAGAAGATCTCGCTCGATCCCGCCAACCTGCCCGAATACGCGCTGCGCACCACGCTGCGCATGCTCGCGGCGATGGTCGCCTCGCTGGTGTTCACGCTGGTCTACGGCACGCTGGCGGCCAAGAGCCGCCGCGCCGGCATGGTGCTGGTGCCGATCCTCGACATCCTGCAGTCGGTGCCGGTGCTCGGCTACATCTCGTTTACGGTGACCTTCTTCCTGGCGCTGATCCCGAGCCGCGTGGCCGGCGCCGAGCTGGCCGCGATCTTCGCGATCTTCACCAGCCAGGCCTGGAACATGACCTTCA
This sequence comes from Burkholderia sp. Ax-1720, assembly GCF_011753035.1. NCBI lineage: Bacteria > Pseudomonadati > Pseudomonadota > Betaproteobacteria > Burkholderiales > Burkholderiaceae > Burkholderia > Burkholderia sp. Ax-1720. Next base: position 43,806 of record NZ_VWWK01000029.1, read on the forward strand.
GCTTCTACCAGTCGCTGCGCACGGTGCCGCGCGACCTGGACGAGGTCTCGCGCGGTTTCCATCTGACCACCTGGCAGCGCTTCTGGAAGCTCGAGGTGCCGTTCTCGATGCCGGGCCTGATCTGGAACATGATGATGTCGATGTCGGGCGGCTGGTTCTTCGTGGTGGCCTCCGAAGCCATCACGGTGGGCAACCACTCCATCATCCTGCCGGGCATCGGCGCCTACCTGGCGCAGGCGATCTCGGACAAGAACGTCGGCGCGATCGGCTGGGTGATCCTGGCCATGACGGTGGTGATCCTGGCCTACGACCAGTTGCTGTTCCGCCCGCTGGTGGCCTGGGCCGACAAGTTCCGCATGGAGAACACCAGCTCGGGCGACGCGCCCGAATCCTGGCTGCTCGACCTGGTGCGCCGCACGCGCCTGATCCACCAGTTGCTGGTGCCGGCCGGCTGGCTGCTGGCGCGCGCCGCGCGGCTGCCGTTCCGGCTGCCCTCGTTCGACGCCTCGCGCTTCGCGCTGCCGCGCGTCGAGAAGCAGGCCTCGCGCGCGGCCGACATCGGCTGGGCGATCCTGGTGCTGATCGGCACCGCCTACGTGGTGTGGCGCGTGGTCAGCTTCGTGGCCACCGGCGTGACGCTGGCCGAGGTCGGCCATGTGTTCCTGCTGGGCCTGGCCACGCTGCTGCGCGTGCTGGTGCTGATCGCGATCGCCTCGCTGGTGTGGGTGCCGATCGGCGTGTGGATCGGCCTGCGCCCGGCGCTGGCCGAGAAGGCCCAGCCGATCGCGCAGTTCCTCGCCGCGTTCCCGGCCAACCTGCTGTTCCCGGTGTTCGTGATCGTGATCGCGCGCTTCCACCTGAACCCGGACATCTGGCTGTCGCCGCTGATCGTGCTCGGCACCCAGTGGTATATCCTGTTCAACGTGATCGCCGGGGCGACTTCCTATCCCAACGACTATCGCGAGGCCGCCACCAACTTCCGCATCCGCGGCTGGCAATGGTGGCGCCAGGCGATCCTGCCCGGCATCTTCCCCTACTACGTGACCGGCGCGATCACCGCCTCGGGCGGCGCCTGGAACGCCAGCATCGTCTCCGAGCTGGTGCAGTGGGGCGACACCAAGATCCAGGCGCACGGCCTCGGCGCCTATATCTCCGAGATGACCGCCGCCGGCGACTATCCGAAGATCATCATGGGCATCACGGTCATGTCGCTGTTCGTGACCCTGTTCAACCGCCTGTTGTGGCGCCCGCTGTACGCCTACGCCGAAGCGAAGCTGCGGCTCGACTGAGACTCATTGAGAGCGAAACGCGATGCAAAACCAGAATGCTGTCCAGACGCCGCCGGCGCCGCCGCGCCTGGGTGACGAGATCCTGAACGTCAAGGACGTCAGCCGCGGCTTCAACAAGACGCAGGGCGAGCTGCTCGTGCTCGACGGGGCCAACCTGTCGCTGCGCGAGGGCGAGATCGTCGGCCTGCTGGGCCGTTCGGGCTCGGGCAAGTCGACCCTGCTGCGCATCATCGCCGGGCTGATCGAGCCGACCGGCGGCGAGGTCACCTACCTCGGCAAGCCGCTGAGCGGCCCCGCCGAGGGCGTGGCGATGGTGTTCCAGACCTTCGCGCTGTTCCCCTGGCTGACCGTGCTGCAGAACGTGGAAGCGGGCCTGGAGGCGCTCGGCGTGGCCGCTCGCGAGCGGCGCGAGCGCGCGCTCGCGGCGATCGACCTGATCGGCCTGGACGGTTTCGAGAACGCCTATCCGCGCGAGCTGTCGGGCGGCATGCGCCAGCGCGTCGGCTTCGCGCGCGCGCTGGTGGTCGACCCGACCATCCTGCTGATGGACGAGCCGTTCTCGGCGCTCGACGTGCTGACCGCCGAGACGCTGCGTACCGACCTGCTCGACCTGTGGACGCAGGGCAGGATGCCGATCAAGTCGGTGCTGATCGTCACGCACAACATCGAGGAAGCGGTGTTCATGTGCGACCGGATCCTGGTGCTGTCGTCGAACCCGGGGCGCGTGATCGCCGAGATCAAGGTGCCGTTCAAGCATCCGCGCAATCGCCTGGACCCGGCCTTCCGCAAGCTGGTGGACGACATCTACGCGAAGATGACGGCGCGCCAGACCGGCGAGGCCACCAAGAAGGGTCTCGATTCGGGCAGCTGGCTGCCGCGCGTGTCGACCAACCTGATGGCCGGCCTGATCGAGACGCTGGCCGCGCCGCCGTACCACGGCCGCGCCGACATGCCGGAAATCGCGCGCTCGCTGCATCTCGAGGTGGATGATCTGTTCCCGATCGCCGAAGTGCTGCAGCACCTGGGCTTTGCCGACGTGCGCGAGGGCGACGTGTTCCTGACGCCGCCGGCGCGCGTGTTCGCCGAGTTCGGCACGCAGGAGCGCAAGATGATGTTCGCCGATCACCTGCTGCGTCACGTGCCGCTGGCGGCGCGGATCAAGAAGGTGCTCAACGAGCGGCCCGGCCATCGCGCGCCGCGCGTGCGCTTCGAGCAGGAGCTGGAGGATTTCCTGTCGGACAGCGCGGCCGAGGAGACGCTCGACGCGGTGATCGACTGGGGGCGTTATGGGGAGATCTTCTCGTATAACGACCAGACGGAGATCTTCAGTCTGGAGGATGTGGAGTCTTGAGGGTGGTGGGTGGGTGCCGGGGATGGGCATCCATCGTGAAGCCGAGGTGTGAGGGGTAGTGAGAAAGGCGCGATCGATCATCGCGCCTTTTTTGTTTTGTTGAATCAGGTCAAAAAAATTTCGACCCGAAGAGTGACGGCATCAAAGTAGAACAACCCGCTTGATGGCATTTTCACGAAGGGCTTCGATGGTGCGGCAGCGAGCTGTTGCCGATGTCCTTCTAGCGTGTTGCGACGGCGCTGCAGACCTATCGCGCAATTCTTTCCAATGCCTTTCGGGCGGGGATTTCCTTGATCTCCCGATGTCATTAGAATCCTCAGACAAGTGAAACCGGGGAGCCGTCCCCGCGAGAGAGCAGGCCGTGATGAGGCCGACAACAAGATGGGTAACGAATGAACGTGACCGATTTGACTCAGGCCATTCAGGGCGGACTGATTCAGCAAGATCGGCTGGTCAAGACGGACATTCCGTCGCTGCCGGCCAACACCATGGTGCCGTGTCGTGTCCTGACCGCGTCGGAACTCGGGCGTGACTTCAGCGTGACGCTCGACATGATCTCGACGGCTGGTGACGTCGAACTCAAGGCGGTGATCGCGCAGCCGATGAGCTTGTGGATCCAGCAGGCGGACCAATCCTATTTACCGATCAACGGCTATGTGCATACCGCGCGACGCCTCGGTGCAGACGGCAGTTTTACTGCCTATCAGTTGGTTTTCGCGTCGTGGATGCATTTCCTGCGATTCCGCAGCGACATGTGCTATTGGCAAGATCGGAGCGTCGACGCAATCATCACCGACGTATTCAATCAGCATCCGCAAGCCCAAGGCAATTTCCAGTTTGCCTTGTCGAAAGCGTTGCCATCGCGGTCGTATTGCCGCCAGAGCGAATCCGACTGGAATTTCGTCCATCGACTGATGGAAGAGGAAGGGTTGTTCGGGGTTTGGCGGCAAAGTAAAGACGGTAAGTCGCATATGCTCGTCGTGACGGACGATATTCATTCGCTCGAACCAGTATCGTCGAATCCGGTCCAGTTCTATCGATCGGGCACCGGCAGCGAGGTCGACGCGTTCACTCAGTGGAGCGGCTCCCGGACCTTGCAGAGCACGACCCATACGACGCGCACGTTCGACTACAAGACACCATCGACCGCTGCCAATCCGAAAGAAACGACATTGCCGACGATGGCCGGCCAAGGAGCACTACCCGAGCAAGCCGAAGTCTACGAATACACGGGAGCCTATACCTATCCCCAGCAGGATCGAGGCGAGCACCTGTCGAAGATCCATCTGGAGGAGTGGGAGTCGCAAGCGAAACGTTTCTTCGGCGTGGGCGGCGTTCGAGGGGTCGATGCGGGCCTGCGGTTCGAACTGACCGGTCATCCGGAGCACGATCGGGATTCGGCGACTCAACGTGAATTCGCTGCGATCAAGGTTCGACGGTACATCGAGAACAATCTGCCGCTGTCGAATCAGGAGGCGAGCTTTCCACATAGTTTGCAACGCGCACTGGCGCTGGCCAAGACGGGCTATGCGGGGGAATCGGTTCCCCATGATGATGGTTCGGCTGGTTTTTTTCTGGTCGAGGTGGAGGCGCAGCGCACGACGGTCCCATATCGCAGCCCGTTCGAGCACAAGAAGCCGAAAATGCATCTCGAGACGGCGATCGTCGTAGGGCCTCAGGGTGAAGAGGTGTACACGGACGAATTGAACCGTGCGAAGGTGATGTTCGTCTGGGATCGGCAAAACCAGGGCGATGCCGGTGCGTCGTGCTGGGTGCGGGTCGCGCAATCGGATACGGGGGGCGGCTACGGTGGCGTGCACATGCCGCGCATTGGCGAGGAAGTCGTCATCGGTTACGTCGGTGGTGACTGCGATCGCCCGATCGTGCTGCACCGCGTGTACAACGGAAAGGTCAAGCCTCAATGGCATAGCAACGGCATCCTGTCGGGATACCGATCGAAGGAGTATTCGGGAGCCGGCTATAACCAGATGGTGATGGACGACGCAACTGGCCAGAACCGGGTCCAACTGATGAGCAGCAGCGCGAATAGCATGCTGCACCTCGGCTATCTGATCGATCAAAGTGGCAACTCGCGCGGTGCTTACCTCGGCAGTGGCTTCGATCTGCGTACCGACGACTACGGCGCGGTGCGCGCTAGCCGTGGCCTGTATGTCACTACCTATCCCAAGACGATCAGTAGCCAACCGCTCGATGTGAAGGAGACGCAGCAACAGCTCGTCAATGCCGAGAGCGTCGTCGAGTCGCTTTCGGAAGCGAGCGTGCAGCATCAGGCCGAAAGCCTGCAGGATGCGCACGATGCGATGCGGGCGCTGACCGATGCGACTCAGAACAGCGCGAGCGGCGCGCTCGGCGCGGGGGGCAATACAGCAGGCGGGGGGACCGGCAGCGCCAATACGTTCCAGCAGCCGGTGATGGTGTTCGGCAGCCCGGCTTCGATCGGCTTGTCGTCGCAGCAATCGGTGCATGTGGCGGCGAACCAGCATGTGAACCTCGTAAGTGGGCAGAGCGTCAACGTCGCGGCGGGCAAGTCACTGGTCGCGAGCGTTGCCGAAAAGCTGAGCCTGTTCGTCCAGAACGCCGGCATGAAGCTGTTCGCGGGGAAGGGCAAGGTGGAGATTCAGGCGCAGTCGGACAACATCGAGTTGGTGGCGCAGAAGACGGTAAAGGTGCTGTCGGCGACAGATACGGTCAACTTCACCGCCAAGCAGGAAGTTTTGCTGACCAGTGGCGGTGCCTACATCCGAATCTCGAACGGGAACATTGAAATTCATGCACCCGGAAAGATCGACGTGAAGGGCGGCTCGCATAACTTTTCGGGGCCAACCCGCCTGGATCCGGCATTTCCTTCGTGGGTGGCGTCTGACGGCAAGCCGAAGCGCTCGACGCCCTTTTCCGGATAGCGCCTGGGCGCTCGACAAGGCGTGCGTAGCGCGCTACGACACCGCGAATACAATCAGGAAACACAGAGCATGGCAGCTGATACTGGTGACACCTTGACCGCGATTTCGCAATGGGCTTATCCATTCCCACAAAAGGATGCTAGCGCGGCAATCGATCCGGACGCTTACCTTGCGGCGCTGCAAGGCAGCGATGGTCCGTTTCCCCTGGGTTTGAATGGCCTCTGGCACGGTGGAATTCACTTCGATCAAGAGGGTGGTTCGTCCGCCTCCGGCGACCTCGATCACAGCGGTGGCGTGCGCTGCATTGCAGATGGCGAGGTGGTGGCGTATTGCCTCGATAGTGACTACCAGCGATTGACTTATCCGGACCAGTCGACAGCGCTGTATTCGCGCAGCTTCACCTTGGTCAAGCACAAGCTGACCTTGCCCCCGGTGCCGGCGGGTACCTCCAACGGCGCATCGAATACGCCGGCTTCGTCGAACAAGCCGAGCACCGATCCGGCCGACTCTCTGGTGTTTTTCAGCTTGTACATGCACTTGGCGCCCTGCAAGGTGTACAAGCATTCGGAGCAGGACAAGAACAAGAAGACCTGGCCCGGATACTACAACGCCGAATCGATTTACACGGTCAAGTCCACGTATACGGTCAATGCGAAAGACGCGCTAGATCAGCAGGAAAACGTCAAATCTGGCGAGCCGATCAAAGGCATTCACGTGCATCGCGACAAACGCGGGCATCCCGAGAAGAATCTCGGCATCTTGCCGTCCGGCAGCAAGGTCAAGATTCAGCGCCCCGCGCGTGCGCCGAAGGGCTGGGGACGTATCGAAGCGATCGTGTCCGGTGAAATCGCGCCGATCACGCCGGGCGGGACCGTGGAAGCCGATGCATCGAAAGGCTGGGTCTATCTCGCGGCGTTCGATGACGAGATCAATCCGGCTGCGCTCGACAAGGCCTACGTGCTGCCCAAGCCGATCCGCATCGGTGCGGGCGAAGTGATCGGCTATCTGGGCGAGTATCAGAATGTGCAACATGCGTCGACGTTGCCGCCCAGCCCGCAGCGCGCCTTGCTGCATGTCGAGGTGTTTGCCGGCGACGACCTGCCGGCGTTCATGACTCGCAGCGTGGCACGCGCGGCTCAATTGACGCAGGAGCCGAAAACTCAACTGGTATTGGAGAAGGGCGCTGTTCTGTACGGCTATAAGGCGGAAGGTGATCTGACCTTGCCGGAGAAAACCATCGTCACACCTACCAAGGATTCACCTGAACGCGGTGCGTGGACGAAGGTGCAGATCAAGGGGAGTGCAGACACGACCCCGTACTGGATTCAGCGCAGCGAGTTGGATGGCAAGGGCACGCGCAAGGCGTGGCGTGAGTTTCCTCTGTCGACGGCGAATACTCCCGCTGGCACGAATGATTACTTGCGCGTGGTCAATATCGGCGGGCTTGTGGAGTTCGTCGACGATAAGAAGCACAGCTGGTATCAAGTCGATGCAGGCGATGCTGGGCAAAAGACCGTAAACGGCTTCGTCTGTGCCTCGGGGCAAGCGCATGTGTCGTTGCAGAATAAATGGGCTTGGGCAGGCTTCAAGTTGCTGTCTTCGAACCTGAGCACGGCTGATCTCTACAAACGCTTTTTGCATCTGAAAAACGACAACGGCACCGCCGAGGAAAAGACTGCGTTCGAGGCCAGCTTCAATAGCGCCAAAAGCGATGCGTTGGTCACTCAACTCGATGAGGCCTTGATGTCGGCTGAGCACCGTCAAGGCAGGGTTCTCGGTGAGGATGTACTGAGCGCCCTGCGAGACAAGTGGCGCGCCAATCGCGTCGATCACTTGGTGGTGAAGTACGAGAGCGAATGGGGCGGGCAGATGAGCAAGTGGGATGCGCTCGATCCGCTGATGCACGACGGTTTGCCTTATTGGAAGGTTGAGAAGGATCGGATCAAGCAGTTGCAAGTGTGGGATGCATGCAAGGGAGCGCTGAAGCCTTTGTCGGGGCCGAGCGTCTATCATCTGCATCCGGTTGGATTTGTTGGGAACTTTCTAGTCAGCGGAAAATGCGATTGTGCTGGGTCGAAACTTGATTTGGCGAGTATGAGAAGAATCGCGACAATTTGCGGGGATGCAAAAATCAATGAGTATCTTGATCCGATAAATCAAGCGTTCATTGATTATAAAATCAATAAATGCATGCAAAGGGCGTATTTTATTTCTCAAATTTTAACTGAGAGTGCAGAATTTAGATATACGAGAGAGCAGTCCAAAAATAATGCTCCTCTTGAATATGATCCGTGGCGAGGTCGCGGATTGATTCAGCTTACGCATAAAGAAAATTACGATGCGTACCAAAAATATTCGGGGGAGGATGTCACGTCTGGGATGGCTGCTATCGAGAAAGTCGAAAAAACACCTCATTCCGTTTTGTCTGCGGCTTGGTTTTTCGTTGATCATGTTGATTTGCTCAAGCCTAGTGAGGATGATGATTTGATTTGGGTGACTCGTATTATAAATGGCGGATTCAATGGATATGACAATAGACTTAAATATCTAAATCGTTCCATTAAGGTTTGGGGGTTGGAAACTTGTGCAAAATTGAACCGCAATGGGGTGTACCGGTTCGAGGAGAGTCGAGCTTATAATGAAAAGCGTGCTTCTTTTGGCTGGGGGCATTGGCACGATCCTGATTCAACGGTATCAGGTACACCCAAAGATAAGGACGAAGCCATCAAAGGGTTTAGGCGATATCTTGAGCTTGATGATGCTGCGGGCAAGCCGGTAGACAAACATGGAAAACCGAAAGACCAAAATTGGTATCACACTGCTATTGTGCGACCACATGTTGAGGCGCGACTGGCAGCGCTAACTAAGTCTTGATGAGGAGTCAGGTGTGAATAAAAGGAATTTATTGACTTTTGTTTTTGTGTGTTGCTTCGCTTTTAGTGGATGGGCGCTAGCATCACCTGATAAAAATAAAATTACTGGTGATTTTGAAGGGGTTGGGAAATCCGGGGTTTTTACTTCGGAGTTGGTGTCTGGCGGCTTGAGTGTTCAATATTATTCGCCTTCGTTGCAAAAAACACTTTCGTACCGTGTCGAAAATTTCGATGAATGTAGCATGATGGGTATGTATGTTGTTCCTCATACTAAATTGTTGGCTATTGATGGCAGCTGTTCTAGTCAAGGTGGTCAAATATACCGATACATTTATAGGTGGAGTGTCGACTATAAGAATTGGTGTTTGATTCGACAAATAAACGGAGAAAAATCTGATGTTACCTCTGGAACAGTAGTGCCGACGGAAGATGTGCTGCGAGTGAGTGGGTGTGCTCCGATGGGGAAAGTAGATTCACTGACGTATGAGTCGAAGGATCGGGTGAGAAGCGAAATTCAAGATGAAATCAAGGATTTCAAAAAAGCGGCTCAAACGCCATCATCACTTGAAGGATATGTTGTTAATATGCCTGACTTTCAGGTTGCAGAGTTTGCGGGAAGTATTGATGCAAGAAATGTTGAAGATATTAATAATTTGGCTTTTTATCTTGGGAGATATAAGCGATCTGGTGATGCGGTAGAAATTCTGCAGTCACTGGTGAAGAGGTTTCCAGATCGAACCGTGGCTCGGCTGAATTTGGCGGATGCTTATTGGGATATCGATGCTAAAGATTTGGCTGTTCCGCAGTATCGGGAATATAACAGGCAAATGAATGCGAAAGGTCTATCTGCGAAAATTCCTCCTCGATCATTGGATAGAGTGAAGTAGTTTTTTGGGAGTCATTGTCGGAATGCACACCGCTCGCATCGGCGCGACGATCGCCACCGCCTTGTTACTGAGCAATGTGGCTGGCAAGCCAGTAAGCGCCGCCGCGCCATCGACAACGCTCCGGTTCGCCCTGCCTGGCGGAGCAGCGATTCTCTATAGCAAGGCTTTGGATCCTCAAACACCCTTGTCCCAGCGTTCGTGGCAGCAGGCCGTATTCCATCTCCCGAACGGCACGAAGTTCCGCCTGCAGCCGAGATCGGGTGAATCGGACTCAGACGGTACACAAATGGAGCCGCCGAGCGACAGCAATATCTCGCCATCTGGCCAATACGTCATCATTGGACGCATCGAATCCGGAACGGTCTCATTGGGGCCAGGGCAAGCAGAATCTGTTATGAGTAGAGAATACTGTACTGCCGTCGAGATTCGCACCGGTTGCATCACTGCGGACCAAACCGGTGAGATATGCGGGGCGGGTTGGCAAACAGGGCAACCCGCACAGTGGGGAACCGATGATCAGACGAGTGTGATGCTGAAAGATGACCGTCCGTCGGCAAGCCGATTGCTGCGGTTCATCAGCTCCGGTCAGCCGCCGCGATCAGTAATCGACGACGACTCCAGCGCTGATAATGTGTTGCGTTGTGATCCACCATCCTCTACCAATCGTGTTGCCTATGAGCGGATTGTGAGTGCCTTGCGAGCGGCGGGTATGAAAAACGGTGCGGGGCTACTCGACGCCGCTTTGTCAAATAAAGGGGAGGCTCCGGTGAGCACATCGGGGCCGGCAGCAACGGTAAGCGAGCATCGTGCGGCGACCATATCGGTACAGAAAGCAACGCTTTACGATGCACCTGATGAGGCTCGTGTGAGCCGAGCCTATCTGGTCAGAAACGATACAGTGATAGTGCTTAAGCAATTTCCGACCAGCTGGGCTTATGTGGATTACATCAATTCCTCCGGAAAGCACTTGCTTCGATGGATCAAGGCCGATGACCTTGCGATCAAACCGTGATGTGAGGAGGCGGGCACGATGGGGCTCGACATGCACTGAATGACTCCGTCAGGCCTGCTGTGCAGATGGCTCGCTCGAACAGATCGAGCCATAAGCCGATATGCAAATCGCATAGGAGCCGTTGATGGCAGCGAACGGATGATAAGCATGAAAAACACATTTCTTATGCTTATCTCCACGGCCCTTATGCTTTTCTCGGTGAAGGTGTTTGCCGATGGCGATATGACTCTATCGGCAAAGCAGATTCGCCCCGGCTGTTCCGTTGTCGTACACAAGGAATATCCGTCCGGGGTCGATCCAAACATCAACTCAGTCGCGTTTGATCAGCAACTGCGCTGGAAGTGTGATGGTGCTTCGACAGTCAAGATCGGGACGATCGAGGCACAAGGTAGTGGGCCGGAAATCGTCACGGTCTTCTATCGACCCAATGAGGTCCTTGTCTTGGCGCGCTGGCGTTCAGATGCAGCCAGCGCGGATTTCCACGGGGACTTCTATCAGGTCAGTGCATTTCGTCTTGAGGAGGTCGGCAAGCAGGCTACGTTCAAGGCGGTGCTGGCCGTCACCAAGGCGTTTGGCGATGGCTACGATGGCTTGCTTGATGGAAGACGGTCACGTTTCCCTACAAGAATGCTGCATCGATCCGTACACGCTTGAGATCACTCGGTCTGTGATTGGATCACGATGCCCCAACGATGCGCGCGTGGTCACACGACTCGCGCGCGTCGTCGTTTCCAGATCTCGCCTACTGCAAACTCCCCCAACGCGCCACGGCCGGCTCTGCCGAAGCCCAGGTCCAAGCAGCACCCTGCGGCGCCTCGCAGGCACTGGCGATATACCAATCCGCCTTGTCGCCATCCTTCACCGAGAACGCGAATTCCTTGCACAGCGCCAGCGGCGTCGAGAACGCGCGCGTCACGCGCACCTCGCCCTCGCCGTTGTCGATCGGGATGCGGTTCTTGACCTTCCACGGCGCCACCTGACCCACCGCGAGCCCGCCCGCGGTGCTGGCGATCACATCCTGCTGGCCCGCCTGGAACGCCTTCATGGTGCGATTGACGGCTTCGTCTGTCGCGGCCTGCACGGCGATGCCCACGCCGATGCCGATCGCCGGATTGGCGGTGACGAGGCCGGTGGCCGCGCCCGCCAGCGCGCCGCTGGCCGCGCCCGCCGAGCCGCAGCCGGGCAGCGTCGCGACGCCCGTCGCGAGCGCGCAGACGATCGCGACGGTGCGCAGCGCGATCATTGCAGCGCTCCCCAGCGGCCGGTGGCCGGCTCGGCCGAAGCCCACTTCCATTTCGGTCCGTCGCGGCAGATGGTGGCGACGTAGAACGACGCGCCGCTCGGGGCAGGGGCCGTGGCGGCCGCCGGCGCCGATGCTGCCACAGCCCCGGACGCCGCCGCGGACGAGGCGCCGGCTGCTGCCGCGGCCGCCTTCTTCGCATCGCTGTCGACCGAGAACACGATCTCCTTGCAGTCGAGCGGGCCCACGCTGATCAGGCGGCTGACGGTCACGCGGCCGAACTCGTCGTCCTCGATCGGCACCGTGTGATGGGTGGACCAGCGCGCCACGCCGCCCACCTCGAGCGGGCCGGCCGCGTCGGCGATCTGGCCTTGCGAGTAGGTATGCGCGACGCGCTGCGTGTACTGCACGCCGGCACGCGCGGCGGCCACCACGCCCAAGCCGATGCCGGTCGCCACTGCCGCGTTGTTGGTCACCTTGGCGGCCACGGCCGCGCCGGCGATACCGGCGCCCGTGGTGGCGCCTTCGCTGTAGAGGGAGTTGCAGCCGGAGAGCAGCGTCGACAGCAGCGCCGCGCCGGCGAGCGTCAGGCTCGCCGCGCGACGTGCCGGCCGCCCGGGCCTTGCAGTGCGTGAATTCATGCTGGATGCGGTCCTGTCTGGTAACCGCCGCGCCCGCTCCTGACGGCGCGGCACCGGCCGCCATTGTGGTGCAGATATCCGACCCGAATTGCAAAAGATGGATAAACGTTTGCGGCGCCGATCGGCGCACAGTGTCATACAAAAGCGTCGGCGAGGGTCGCATCGTTACAAATTGAAGGTAATTGTTACCTTCGCAGGGATCGGGCCAGCCTACACTCGTTCGTCACTGACTGTTTCCACGGCACGCCGCACAGCTCAATGAGACACCCTGCCATGCGCCGCACGCGGCGCAACCCCCGACCGCAACACGGCGAAGGCGCGAACCGCCCCGCCATGCCCACCGGGCCGTCTTCTCCCGCGCCCGCCGGCGCCGTGCCCGAGGCACCCGCCGACGGCGATCACAACCAGGGTGGCGCGCGTCCCGAAGGGATCGACTACCAGCGCGATCTGGGCTCCGAACAGGACGCCTGAACGCTTCACCGCTTGCCATCGACCTTGCCTTGGGCGACGGCGTGTCACGTACGCGCCTGCGCCGCGCTTGGCCGTCCAGTCGGCATGCGAGATCGAGAAGCGAACATCGCGCCGTCGCGCCGGGCACAGCACCTGCTCGCGACATCAGGCATCGGCGTGTTTCCTTGCGCCGTCCCCATCAAGCACAGGAGGTCAAGCCGTATGAGCAGATTGATCGTGGTTTCGAATCGCGTGGCAGCCGGCCAGGATACGCGTCCCTCGGCAGGTGGTCTGGCCGTGGGCGTGCTCGACGCGCTGCGGCAATCGGGCGGCGTCTGGTTCGGCTGGAACGGCGAGATCGTCGGCGAGGCGGGCGAGCCGGTGATCGAGCGCGAAGGCAACGTGACCTATGCGACGGTCGGCCTGGCGCGCCGTGACTACGACCAGTACTACCGGGGTTTCTCGAACGCGACGCTGTGGCCGGTGTTCCACTACCGCATGGATCTCGCGCGCTTCGATCGCCAGGAGTACGAAGGCTATCTGCGCGTCAATCGCACGCTGGCCACGCAGCTGAGCAAGCTGGTCGAGCCCGACGACATCATCTGGGTCCACGACTACCACCTGCTGCCCTTCGCGCACGCGCTGCGCGAGCTGGGCGTGCGCAACCCGATCGGCTTCTTCCTGCACATCCCGTTCCCCGCGCCCGAGGTGCTGCGCACGGTGCCGCCGCACGACGAGCTGGTGCGCTTCATGGCCGCCTACGACGTGGTCGGCTTCCAGACCGAATCGGACAAGCAGTCCTTCGTCGATTATCTCGAGCGGCGCGGGATCGGCACCGCCTCCGAGGACGGGGTGCTGCACGTGCATGGCCGGGTGGTGAAGGTCGGCGCCTATCCGATCGGCGTCTATCCCGATGCGATCGCCGAGGCCGCGGTCCAGCATGCGCAGCGCAAGCCGGTGGCCGCGCTGCGCGATGCGATCCGCGACCGCAAGCTGGTGATGAGCGTGGATCGCCTCGATTACTCGAAGGGGCTGGTCGAGCGCTTCCAGGCCTTCGAGCGCATGCTGTCGAACGCCTCGGGCTGGCAGGGGCGCGTGTCCTTCGTGCAGGTCGCGCCGCCGACCCGCTCGGACGTGCAGACCTACCAGCGCATCCGCCAGACGCTCGAACGCGAGGCGGGCCGCATCAACGGTCGATTCGCGCAGCTCGACTGGACGCCGATCCAGTACCTGAACCGCAAGTACGAACGCAACCTGCTGATGGCGCTGTTCCGGCATGCCCACGTCGGTTATGTCACGCCGCTGCGCGACGGCATGAACCTGGTGGCCAAGGAATACGTCGCCTCCCAGAACCCGGAGGATCCGGGCGTGCTGGTGCTGTCCGAGTTCGCCGGCGCGGCGGCCGAGCTGCCGGGCGCGCTGATCGTCAACCCGGCCGATCTCTCGCAGATGGCCGATGCGCTGGAACGCGCATTGTCGATGCCGCTCGGCGAGCGGCGCGAGCGTCACGGCAGCAATTTCGCCGCGCTCAAGCGCAACGACCTGGGCGTGTGGCGCGATTCCTTCCTGTCGGACCTGCGCAGCGTGGCGACCGCCGCCTCGATCACGCGGCGCGTGGGCCGGCGCGTGGCCGATGCGTGACGAATCGAGCCGATAAGGCCGATGCAGCATGAAGCAACGACGGCACCGCGAGGTGCCGTCGTTTTTTACATGGAGAGGGAAGAAAGGCTCGGCCCGCGAACCGTCGTCGCGATCAGGCCGTTTGCGCGGGCGGCGTCGCGCCGAGCCGCAGCAGGCTCACGCAGGCCGCGATCGCCGCGAACACGGTGGCCACGTAAAGCGCGAGGGTCGGCCCGTGCTGCGGCGCGACGCTGAAGATCAGCGCGACGATCGCCGCGCCCAGCGTCTGCCCGGTCAGTCGCGCGGTGCCGAGCATGCCGCTGGCGCCGCCGCTGCGATGGCGCGGCGCCGAGGACAGGATGGTGCGATTGTTGGGCGACTGGAACAGCCCGAAACCGGCACCGCACAGCGCCATGCGCCAGACGATGTCGAGCGGCGCCGGATGCGAGCCCAGCATCGCCAGCGCGAGCAGCCCGGCGGCGAACAGGCCCAGGCCGATGCCGCCCAGCATGCCGGCCGAATAGCGATCCGAGAGCACGCCGGCCAGCGGCGCGGCCACCATGATCACCAGCGGCCAGGGTGTCATGTAGAGCCCGGTTTCCACCTGCGAGAGCCCGAGCGTGTGCTGCAGCCAGAATGGCAGCGCGACGAAGGCGAGCATCTGTGAGGTGAAGGAGGCGATCGAGGTGCCGATCGACAGCGCGAAGATCGGGATGCGCAGCAGGTCGACCGGCAGCAGCGGCGCCGGCTGACTCAGCTGGCGCCGCACGAACACGTAGCCGAGCCCCACCGCGCCGATCGCGCCGGCCGCCACCAGCGCGTGGTTCTGGCTGTGGCCGAGCCCGTCGACGGTCATGATCACCAGGCCGAACACGCAGGCGTTCAGCACCGCGCTGAGATAGTCGTAAGGCGCGTCGTGGCCGCGGTTCGGCGGCAGCGCGCGCAGGCCGACCGCCACCGCGGCGATGCCGATCGGCACGTTGATCGCGAACAGCCAGGGCCAGTGCGCCACCGCGAGCACGGCCGAGGCCACGGTCGGCCCGACCGCCGAGGCCAGCGCCACCACCATCGCGTTGAGCGCGACGCCGCGGCCGAGCAGGCGCGTGGGATAGGTCATGCGCACCAGGGCGGTATTGACGCTCATGATGCCGGCCGCGCCGAAGCCCTGGATCACGCGCAAGGCGGCCAGCGAAGCCAGCGAGTCGGCCAGCGCGCAGCCCAGCGAGGCCACCGTGAACAGCATCAGGCCGCCCAGGTAGACGCGCCGGTAGCCGATCCGGTCGCCGAGCGCGGCCAGCGGCAGCAGGGAGATGGTGATGGCGAGCTGGTAGGCGTTGACGACCCAGATCGAGGCGGCATCGCTGGCGTGAAGATCGCGCGCGATGGTCGGCAGGGCGACGTTGGCGATCGCGCTGTCGAGCACCGCCAGCGTGATGCCGAGCGCGACGCAGACGATCGCCCAGTAGCGTTGAGGAAGGGGCAGGCCGTTATCTTCGGCGTTCATGGCGTGTCTTGGCACGAGGCGGCTGTGCCTTCGTGGCACGGCCGCTGGTCGATCGGTTGCGGGCGCAACCGGTTCGCAGTTCTCGGACGCGGTGGCGCGGGATGGGTGCCGTCTCTCGGCGGCACGCGGCTGGCGGCGGCATCGGCCCGATGCCGCCGTCGGGAACAGCGGGCTTACTTGAGTGCGTAGAGGCCGGTATAGCTGGCCGAGGCGATCTCGTTCAGGTGGATCATGAAGCGAGCGATCGCGTTGGTGGTGTCGGGCGTGATCGGCAGACTGTCCACCTTCAGCGCGTGCACGCGGAAGATGTAGCGATGGGGCTTGTCGCCTCGCGGCGGCGCGGCACCGCCGAAACCCTCGTCGCCGTAGTCGTTGCGAACCTGCACGGTGCCGGCCGGCAATTGCGCGCCGCCGGGGGCGCCCGCGCCGGTGGGCAGGCTGGTGGTGCCGACCGGCAGGTTCACGGCCACCCAGTGCCAGAAGCCGCTGCCGGTGGGCGCGTCGGGATCGTAGACGGTGACGGCCAGGCTTTTCGCCTCGGCCGGCACGCCTTCCCAGCTCAGCGCCGGCGAGAGGTTGTCGCCGTCGACGCCGAAACCTTCGTGCCGGTACTCCTGGGCTTTCGGCATCAAGCCGTTTTCGGGAAATGCGTCGGTGCGCAGCCGGAATTCGGCCATGGGCGTCTCCAGGATGTCGAGTTGGACCAGGCGCGTCGCCGTGCTGGCGGCAGGCACCGCCATGCCGACGCGAACCGGGCGAGTGTATCACCGGCATTGCGAATGCGACGTGTCGCCGGGGCGCCCCGCGCCGCCTGGCTCAGCCCTCGAAATCGAGCCCGCCCAGCAGGATCAGCGGCTCGCTCTGCGTGCGCGAGCCGAAGTCGATGCCGCGCGCGTCCTCCCAGTTCGGCAGCTTGCGCGAGAGTGCGTCGAGATAGTGCGCAAAGCGCGTGCCGTCGTCGGCGCCGACCAACTGCTCGATCTCGTCGGTATCCCAGGTCATGGTGAGGTTGAGCGGGAATGTGTAACCGTGCAGGCCGTGCAGATGCTCGTGGGAGGTGTTGACGATATCGACGTGGGTCGGGTGGCCGTGCCCGCCATAGGGACGTACCGTGGCGGCGACGTGCGGGCCGAGCAGGGCCGTGATGCGTTCGGCGATGCGCGGTGCGAATTCGGCGTCGAACCGATGTGCGATGTCGGGGTTCATGGCGGCGCCTCGGGGATCGAAAGGGATCGAATATCCCGAAAATGCTAGCACGCGACCCCAAGCCGCGCCTCACCTGGCATGGCACAGGCTTACGCGGTGGTCTCCCCCGGTTTACAGGCGTAATCCGGCGTTACCACTTGCTGCACCTGTTACGGCCGAGCCGTCCCAGAATGGTCTCCATCACGTACCACCTTGAGTGGAGAGCAACATGATCAACAAGAAAATCGTCGCGGTGCTGGTGACTGCCGGTGCGCTCGTCGTCGCGGGTCCGGCTTCCGCCCATGGGCGTTGGCACGGCGGGCATGGCGGCGGCGGTGGCGCCGTGGTCGGCGCGCTGATCGGCGGTGCGGTGCTGGGCGCGATCGTCTCGTCGGCGCTGGCGCCGGCTCCCGCATATGCCGCGCCGGCCTACGCGGCTCCGGCCTACCAGGAACCGGCCTACCAGCCGGCCCAGTATCAATACCAGCAGGCTTATGCCGGCCCGCCCCCTGGCACCTGCTTCGATCGCTACCGCAATGTCTATGTGGCTTGCGGTCCGCAGCCGGCGCCGGGCTACTACCAGCAGCCGGGTTGGTAAGCCGCTGAACGGCACGAGACGGCGCGCGTCCTGCAGGGCGCCGCCGGTCTTCATTCAGTCGCGGGAAATACGCAGCGCCCGCTCCGGGTTTCCGGAGCGGGCGCTGTTTCGTTGGCGGGGCGGTGATCGCCTGTCGAGCAGGCGCCGCCGGATACGAGATCGGCCGGCAAGGCCGGCCGATTCACTGATACATCTGGTTGCAAGTTGCGCGCGCCGGCCTCAGTGGCCATGGCCGCCGCCACCGCCGTGGCCGCCGCCGCCTCCGCCGCCGCTCCAGCCGTTGCCGCCGCGTCCGCCGCCGCCATGCCAGCCACCGCCGCCGCCGTGCCAACCGCCGCCGTTGCCATGCCAGCCGCCGCCATTGCCGCGCCAGCCGTTGCCGCCGTGCCAGCCGCCGCGATCGCGCCAGCCATGGCCCCAGCGGTCGCCGCGATACCAGCCGCCGCCACCGCCGCCCCAGACGTTGACCGTGCCGTAGACAGGCGCATAGCCGGGGCCATAGGCGTAGCCATCGGTGTAGTAGGGATCCGAATATCCGTAGTAGCCGTCGGGGGCGGCGACGCAGCCTGCCAGGGCAGCCGCGATCCCGAGCGTTCCAAGCAGTCTCAGCATGTGGGTTCTCCAGGGTGCTGTTGATTAGGAAGGAACGACTTGGCCAAGTTCGGGACCAATTGTGTCAGGAGATTACAATCGCGTAAGTCCTGCCGCGCCGGTGTGTCACGCACCGGCATCGTGCGGCGGCGCGCATCCTGTTTCTGGTTACTTCCACCGTTCGATCAGGAGATCCGCATGCCTTGTCCGACCCGCTTGTCCTTCGTCGCTGCCGCAGCACTCCTTGCCCTCGGCACGGCGCGTCTCGCCGTGGCGCAGGGCGAGGCGCCCGCGCCCGCATCCGCTGCCGCGCCGGCCGCCGCCAACGTCGACCTGAAGGCTTATCCGGCGCCCGCGGCCGGCATGCAGCGCGCGGTGATCACGCTGCCGCCCGCCGAGCTCGAGGAGGACGTGCGCGTGCAGGTGATCGTCGGCAAGACCATGCCGGTCGACTGCAATATCCGCAGCTTTCCGGCCCGCCTGCAGCACGAGACCGTGTCCGGCTGGGGCTACCCCTACTATCGCGTGACCGATATCGGGCAGGTGGTCTCGACCATGAAGGCCTGCCCGCCCACCGCCGCGCCGCAGACCGAATTCGTGATCGCGCAGGGCGACGGCTTCCTGCTGCGCTACAACAGCCGGCTGCCGGTGGTCGTGTATGCGCCGGTCGGCTACGAGGTGCGCTACCGGCTCTGGCAAGGCTCCAACGAGGTCGGGCGCGCGGTGGTGCGCTGAGCCTCGCCATCATCCCCCATCGCTGCCTTCAGTGCAGCGAGCAGTTCAGCCAGTTGCGGATGCGGATCGCGTCCGCGATATGGTCGCGCGGGCCGGGCGCGTCGAGCAGCACCACGTCGACGGGCCGCGCGCCGATCTGGTAGCGCATCACCACGCAGTGGCCGGCCTCGTTGATGAAGCCGGTTTTCTGCAGCGTGATGCGTCGATCCCCGCCGCGCACCAGCGCATTCGAATTCACGTAGCTGAGCTGGCCGTGCCCCGGCCTCACGATCCGCGCGCGATCGGTGGAGAAGGCGCGGATCGTCGAATAGCGGTTCGCCGCCGCGACCAGGTGCGAGAGATCGCGCGCGGTCGAGACATTGCGCGGCGACAGCCCCGTGGCGTTGACGAAATGCGTGTTGCCCATGCCGAGCGTGCGCGCCTTGCGGTTCATTGCCGCGACGAAGGCCGGGCGCCCGCCCGGGTAGTCGCGCGAGAGCGCAGCCGCCGCGCGGTTCTCCGACGACATCAGCGCGATATGCAGCATGTCGCGGCGCGACAGCGTCGAGCCCACCTTCAGGCGCGAGCCGGTGAACTTGATGGTGTCGCGGTCGGCGCCGGTGACGCTGATCCTGCGTGCGAGCGGTGCGTGGCGATCGAGCGAGACCACCGCGGTCATCAGCTTGGAGACCGAGGCGATCGGACGAATCTGACGCGCATTGCGTTCGAGCAGGACCGTGCCGGTGCGTTCGTCGACCACGTAGATCGCGCGTGAGCGCAGCAGGCGCTTGGTGGCCGGCGTGTAGCCGCAACTGGCCAGCAATTGCGGCCGGGCGCCGGCGCTGGCGGCGGCAGCGGCCTGGGCGGCGGCGGCGCGAGCGCTGGCCGTC
>NZ_VWWK01000002.1:0-141687 GCF_011753035.1 Burkholderia sp. Ax-1720
CGCCATCGCGGCGCGACGGCGCGCACCGTCGACGTGCTGACGGCGCTGTTGCCGCCGCCTGGCGCCGCCGCGCGCGACGAGGCCTGGACGGCCTGAGCGCGCGCCATCGGAGGGCGCATCGCCCCGAGCGAAGACGGCCGGCATTGCCGGCCGTTCGCACGTTTACGCGTTCAGCAAACCCTTCTTCTCGATGAAGGCGATCACCTCGGCCACGCCTTCCAGCGCCTTCAGGTTGGTCATCACGTAGGGGCGCTCGCCGCGCATCTTGCGCGTGTCGGAGGCCATGATCTCCAGGTTCGCGCCCACCAGCGGCGCGAGGTCGGTCTTGTTGATCACCAGCAGGTCCGACTTGGTGATGCCGGGGCCGCCCTTGCGCGGGATCTTCTCGCCGCCGGCCACGTCGATCACGTAGATCGTCAGGTCCGACAGCTCGGGGCTGAAGGTGGCCGCGAGATTGTCGCCGCCCGACTCGATGAACACGATGTCGGCATCGGGGAAGCGGCCCAGCATGCGATCGACGGCCTCGAGGTTGATCGAGGCGTCCTCGCGGATCGCCGTGTGCGGGCAGCCGCCGGTCTCGACGCCCATGATGCGTTCCTCGGGCAGGGCGCCCGCCACGGTCAGCAGGCGCTGGTCTTCCTTGGTGTAGATGTCGTTGGTGATCGCCACCAGGTCGTAGCGCTCGCGCATCGCCTTGCAGAGCATCTCGAGCAGGGTGGTCTTGCCGGAGCCGACGGGGCCGCCGATGCCCACGCGCAGCGGCGGCAGTTTCTTGGTACGGCGGGAGGAAGCGGAGGGCGTGTTCATGGTCGTGCGTTCAGGAGCGGAACAGTCGGGAGTACTGGGTTTCGTGCCGCGCCGACAGGATGCCGAGCAGCGGCGCGAAGGTGTTGATCGCCTCGGGCGGCGTGGCCAGCGCGCGGCGCACCGCGGCCGCGATGGTGCCGCGCAGCGAGACCAGGATCTTCTGGCCGGCGAGCTGGCCGAGCGGCACCGCCTTGAGCGCGGCGGCGGCCTGGTTCTCGACCCAGCCGAAGGCATAGGCGGTCAGCGTCGCGTCGGCCGCCGCATCGTGCGCGGCGGCCGCGAAGGCATAGGCGGTGGGCAGCGCGATGGGGCGCATCGCGGCCAGCGTGGTGCGCTGCGCGGCGTCGCCCCATTCGAGCGAGCCGCACAGCTGGGCGAGCGACCAGCCCATCTGCTCGGTCTCGCGGCGCAGTTCGGCCGATTCGCGGCTGGCGATGAATTCCGCATTGGCGTCGAGCAGCGCCTCGGTGTCGTGCCGGCGCCAGCGTTCGAGCTGGTGCGCGACCAGCGGCAGCTCGCCGAGCGCGAGCACGTCGGCCAGGCCGCTGGCGATCCAGTCGCGCGCGCTGTCGGCGTCGCGGATCAGCTCGGCGTCGAGCGCGGCCTCGAAACCCTGCGAATAGCTGAAGGCGCCGATCGGCAGGGCCGGCGAGGCCAGGTGCAGCAGCGCGACGAGTTCAGTCGTGTCCATGGTCGTGGCAATGCTTGCAGTCGTCGCCGTGCCGGTGCTCGTGATCGTGATCGTGCCGATGTTCGTGCGGATGCGCGTGCGCGCCGTGCGCATGCGCATGATCGTGCCCGTGCGCATGATCGTCGTGATCGTGGCCGTGCCCGTGCGCATGTCCGTGATGCTCGCCATACACCTGCTGCGCGAGCGCGTAGTCTTCCGCGAAGCTCGCGTCGTGGCCGTGCCGATGACCGCCGCCATACGCGCCCGCCTCGGGCTGGAACGGCGCCTCGACGCGTTCGACGCGCGCGCCGAGCCGCGTCAGCATGTCGGCCAGCACCGGATCGTATTCGAGCTTGAGCGTGTCCAGGCCGATCTCGACCGGCGTGTGACGATTGCCGAGATGGTAGGCCGCGCGCGTGAAGGTCAGCGCATCGGGCGCGCGTACCCGCATCACCGCCTCGGCGGCGGCCACCACGCGCACCAGCGCGCCGTCGTCGGCCACCAGCACGTCGCCGTCGGCCAGCACGGTGCCGCGCGGCAGCACCACGGCCAGCTCCTCGCCGCTGTCGAGCGTGGCCGCGAAGCGGCTGCGGCAGCGCGCGTCATAGGCCAGCGTGAGGGTCGGCGCGCGGGCCACCAGCGAGGCGGCCAGCTTCACGTTCGGGGCAATGCGTTTGTCGAGAGTGCGCATGAAACGTAATCGGAATCCGGTCAGAACAGGAAGTAGCGCTGCGCCATCGGCAGCACCGTGGCGGGCTCGCAGGTCAGCAACTGGCCGTTGGCCACCACGTCGTAGGTTTCGGGGTCGACCGTGATGCTCGGCCGCCAGGCGTTGTGGATCATGTCGGCCTTGGTCACCGTGCGGCAGCCGCGCACCGCCACCACCTGCTTGGCCAGCCCGTAGCGCGCGGCCACGCCGCGATCGGCCGCCAGTTGCGAGACGAAGGTGAGCGAGGTGCGCCCGAGCGCGCCGCCGCGGGTGGCGAACATCTCGCGGAAATGCACCGGCTGCGGGGTCGGGATCGAGGCGTTCGGGTCGCCCATCTGGGCCACCGCGATCATGCCGCCCTTGAGGATCATGGCCGGCTTCACGCCGAAGAAGGCCGGCTCCCACAGCACCAGGTCGGCCCACTTGCCCGGCTCGACCGAGCCGACCTCGTGGGCGATGCCGTGCGTGAGCGCCGGGTTGATGGTGTACTTCGCGACGTAGCGCTTGGCGCGGAAATTGTCGTTGCGCGCGCCGTCCTCGGGCAGCCGGCCGCGCTGCACCTTCATCTTGTGCGCGGTCTGCCAGGCGCGGATGATCACCTCGCCCACCCGGCCCATCGCCTGCGAATCCGAGGACATCATCGACAGCGCGCCGAGGTCGTGCAGGATGTCCTCGGCGGCGATGGTCTCGCGGCGGATCCGCGATTCGGCGAAGGCCAGGTCCTCGGCGATCGACGGATCGAGGTGATGGCAGACCATCAGCATGTCGAGGTGCTCGTCGAGCGTGTTGATCGTGTAGGGCCGCGTCGGGTTGGTCGACGAGGGCAGCACGTTCAGCTCCGAGCAGACCTTCAGGATGTCGGGCGCATGGCCGCCGCCGGCACCCTCGGTGTGATAGGTGTGGATCGTGCGGCCCTTGAAGGCGGCCACCGTCGATTCGACGAAACCGCCCTCGTTGAGCGTGTCGGTGTGGATCGCCACCTGCGTATCGGTTGCGTCCGCAACCGTCAGGCAGTTGTCGATGGCCGCCGGCGTGGAGCCCCAGTCCTCGTGCAGCTTGAGGCCGATCGCGCCGGCCGCGATCTGTTCCTCGGCCGGCTGCGGCAGGCTCACGTTGCCCTTGCCGAGGAAGCCGATGTTGATCGGCCAGCCGTCGGCGGCCTGCAGCATGCGCTCGAGGTGCCAGGGCCCCGGCGTGCAGGTGGTGGCATTGGTGCCGGCCGCGGGCCCGGTGCCGCCGCCGATCATGGTGGTCACGCCCGAGGCCAGCGCCTCGTCGATCTGCTGCGGGCTGATGAAGTGGATGTGGGTGTCGATGCCGCCGGCCGTGACGATCATGCCCTCGCCGGCGATCACCTCGGTGCCCGCGCCGATCGCGATGGTCACGCCGGGCTGGATGTCGGGGTTGCCGGCCTTGCCGATCGACTGGATGCGGCCGTCCTTGATGGCGATGTCGGCCTTGACGATGCCCCAGTGATCGAGGATCACCGCATTGGTCACCACCGTGTCGGCCACTTCCGCCGCGACGCGCTGCGACTGGCCCATGCCGTCGCGGATCACCTTGCCGCCGCCGAACTTCACTTCCTCGCCGTAGATCGTGCAGTCGCGCTCGACCTCGATCAGCAGTTCGGTGTCGGCGAGGCGGATGCGGTCGCCGGTGGTCGGGCCGAACATTTCCGCGTACGCGCGGCGGCTCAAGCGTAGTGTCATGGTGTCGAATCCTTGGGGCGCCCGGCGGGGGCCGGGCTGCGAACGATGGGAGGGCGCGGGGGCCGGCCTGGCGGGCTCAGAGCTTGCCCATCACCTTGCCCTGGAAGCCGTAGACGATGCGATCCCCCGCCAGCTCGACCAGCTCGACGGTGCGCGTCTGGCCGGGCTCGAAGCGCACGGCGGTGCCGGCGGCGATATTGAGCCGATAGCCGCGCGCGGCGGCGCGATCGAAGGACAGTGCGTCGTTGACTTCGTGGAAGTGGTAGTGCGAGCCGACCTGCACCGGCCGGTCGCCGGTATTGGCGACCGCCAGCGTGAGCGTGGCGCGGCCGACGTTGAGCTCATGCTCGCCGTCGTCGGTGAGGATTTCGCCGGGGATCATGGTGGGCCTCAGGGAATCGGGTGATGGACGGTGACCAGCTTGGTGCCGTCGGGAAACGTCGCCTCGACCTGGATGTCGGGAATCATCTCGGGCACGCCGTCCATCACGTCCTCGCGCGTGAGCAGGGTGGTGCCGTAGTGCATCACCTCGGCCACGGTCTTGCCGTCGCGGGCGGCTTCCATCAGCGCCGCGGTGATGAACGCGACCGTCTCCGGGTAGTTGAGCTTCAGTCCGCGGGCGCGGCGGCGCTCGGCCAGCAGCGCGGCGGTGAAGATCAACAGCTTGTCCTTCTCTCGTGGGGTCAGCTTCATGAAAGCCTAATGTTTAGCTAGACGTAATGATTCGAGCGTGTGTTGCAGACATGGCAAGCGATCCTAGCATCGCGACCGGTGGCCCGCATGAGGTTCTCTCTGAATGCAAGCCGTGTGCCATGCGGTAGTGCGCTGCGCGGCCCGTTTGCGTGCGCGCGCTCACCGCGCCGGTGCGCGGGGCCGGCGCGGTGCATCGAGATGGTGCGAGGAAGAGGGGGAAGGGGGAGGAGAGCCTCAGGTCTGCCAGAGCCGCAGCGGTTTCGCCTCGACGCCGTGCACCACCGGGCGCAGCCGCGTCCACTGCTCGACGAACAACTGCTGCAGCGCCTCGACCGAGCCGGCCAGCGCGCGCACCAGCATCACGCGCGGCGCGACGCAGGTGGCGCCGGCGCGCAGCGTGTCGGTGAAGGGCAGCGTCGGCGCCAGCGATTCCGCCAGCGCGTCGGTGCAAGCGTCGCCGATCGCCCACAGCGTGCCGTACACGGGGAAGCCGGCCAGCCCTTGCGGTGTCTCGCGCAGCGGCTCGGTCGCGCCCAGGTGCGCGCGCTCGACCCAGAGCGGCTGTCCGTCGGCGCCGACGATGCGCGCATACGAGGCGATGCGCCCGACCGACCAGGTTTCGCCGGCGGCCTGCCTGCCCAGTTGCGAGACGTCCCAGCCGATCACGCTGGCGCGTTCGCCGAGCGTCAGCGAAAACTCCAGCGATGCCTGGGCCGCGTCGAAGAACAGGTTGTTCTGCGGCAGCCAGTCCAGGCGCGCGTCGTCGCCCACCTCGATGGCGATGCGCTGCCGCGCGTCCAGGCCGTTGGACTTGTACCACTTGGTGGCGCCCGGCGTGGTGATCACCGCATGCGAGCCGGCGCCGACGCGCACCGCGATGTCGAGCCGGTCGCCGCCGGCCACGCCGCCGGGCGGATGCACGATCACCGCGTGGCAGATCGCGTCGCCTTCGGGATAGAGCGGGCGCTGGATCCGCAGCGGCCCGTCGTGGCGGCGGTGTACCAGCGCCGTGCGCTGCGCGGATTGCCGCTCGAAGCCGAGCTCGAGCGTGGCGCGCCAGGATTTCTTCGCGGCGGCACCGGTGGTGGCGCTATCGGGTGAGGCGGGGGCGTGCGGATCGTGAGCGGACATCGAACGAACGGAAAGGCATCGGGCAAGGGACCGGGCGAGCGAGCCGCGCGATCCGGACAATCCGGAACCGGCCGCCTGGCTGCTGCGCTTCGACTGCGTTCCGGCGCGGCTCCTGCCGCGCGCCGACATGCTACCTCAGGCGGCCATGCCGGCGCGCGCGGATCAATATTGCGGCCCCGGCTCAGCCGCGTGCCGGCGAGGCGGTCCAGCGATCGCCGAGCAGCGCGCGGTAGCTCGCGTACATGCCCAGCACGACCAGCGCGGCCAGCAGCGGCGTGACCACCAGGGCGCGCAGGGCCACCGGCAGCCACGGCGCGGCCAGCGCGTCGGCGCCCAGCGCGAGGGCATGGACCAGCGCGACCGGCAGGTTGCGCAGCACGGCGCGCGCGCTCGCCAGCATCGCCTCGCCGGCCGATGCGCGGCGCAGCACCACCAGGGCCGGCGCGAACCAGAACAGGGCGAGCGCCAGCGCGTAGCAGGGCAGCGCCACCAGCAGTGACAGCGCCTCGGCCTCGAGCGGGTCGGCCGGCATCAGATGCGACTGGCGCAGGCCATGCGCGGCCGCGTAGCCGGCACCGGCGATCGCGGCCGTCGCGCAGCCGATCGCCAGCAGCGTGTTGCGATGCTCGGCCACTGCGAGCCAGGCCTCGCCGAACGACCAGGCTCGCGCATGGGTGGCGCGTTCCTGCATCAGCACCAGCACGGCGGCCGCCAGCGGCGCGGCCATCGGCGCGAGCAGCGCGAGGCGCGGCGCCAGTTCGAACAGGGTGGCCGCGTCGGCGCAGGCGAGCAGCGCGAACAGCCACCAGACGGGCCGCTGGCGCGCGATCGACAGCCCATGCGCGAGCCAGCCGGGCAATTGGCGAATCGATACGCCGCGCGGCGTGCCGCGGCGACGCGGATCGTAGGGGCGCGCGACGGCTGCCGCGCTGGAAGCGATGTGCCGGTTCATGACCGTTTCCTCTCGATGAAAAAACACTGCATGAGTCAGGGGGATGGCGCGCCGCGTCAGGCCGCGCCGGTGTCGAGTCGTTCGGTGATGCGTTCGGCCTGGCGGCGCACGTAGCGCACCAGGCCGCGCCAGGTGGCGCGGGTCAGCAGCAGGCAGAGCCAGAGGCCGAGCAGGCCGCTGACCAGCATCGCGAAGCCGTAGAGCAGGGTGCCGATGCGCTCGCCGTGCGAGCCGACGATCACCAGCCGGTCGCGTCCGCTGCCGAGCGCGACGTGGTTGCGGTCGATCTCGATCGAGTCATCGCCGCTCTTGAGGCTCAGGTGCGGGGTGTCGCCCGCGACGAAGGACATGCTGCCGTCGCGGTCCCTGATGTCCCAGGCCATCGACTCGGGCTTGCCGCCCACGCGCGCGGCCGAGACCTTGTCGCCCTGCTTGTCGCGCAGCTCGAGCGCCACCACGTCGATGCGCCGGATCGACCAGCTTTCGCCCTCGACGGTGAACAGCGCGCGCGAGCCGCCGACCGCCTCGGCGTGCAGCTTGCCGTCGCGATTGTTCAGCTCGAGGGGCCCCGCCGTGGTGACGATCGATACATGCGTGCCGGCTTGCGGGCGCAGCACGAAGCGCTCGCCGTCCACCCGCAGGTCGGGCACGTTCAGGTGCGCCAGCAGCGCTTCGGTGCTCGCCGCGGCGGTGCCGGCCTGGCTCGCCTTCGGTGCCTCGGGGGCGGGCGGAGCCTGTGGCGCGCTCGCGGCGGCGGACTTCTCGTCGTCATCGTCGTCGTCTTCGTCCGCGTCGCGACGGGCGGCCGCCTTCGCGCCGGCGCGGCCGTCGTCGGAGCCGGCCTCGATGCTGAACGGAATGAAGTCGGCCGAGGGCCAGCCGAACAGGTGATGGCTGCCGAGCATCAGCACGATCGCCAGGCCCGCGGCGAACAGCCCCGCCGACAGCGCATAGGCGGCGGTGAGCAGCAGCAGGTAGAACATGAAGGGCACCAGCAGCAGCAATTGCAGCAGGCCCAGCCCGGCGATCGAGGCGAACACGCGCATCAGGTTGCCGAACGAGCGGCGCGTCTCCCACTGGCGGAAGTTGGCCTGCGCGCGCAGTTCGCGGGCGAGCTTGGCTGGCTCGCCCAGCGCGGCCACCACCTCGGCCTCGCTTCGGCCGGCGGCCAGCGCGTCGCCGATGTACTCGCGGTAGTCGGCGACGATCTCGTCGACCACGTGCTTCGGCAAACTCCGCAGTTCATGCCGCAATTGCTCGATGAATGCGTCCTGCGTCATTGCTGCTCCCCTGTCGCGGTTGGCACGCCGGGCAAGCCGAGCACGCCGTTGACTTCATTGACGAAACTGCGCCATTCCTGTTCCATGCCCGCCAGGCTGCTGCGCCCCGCGGCCGTCAGCGAGTAGTACTTGCGCGGCGGCCCCGAGCTCGACTCGACGAAGTAGGTCGACACCCAGGCCTCGGCCTGCAGGCGCCGCATCAGCGGGTAGATGGTGCCCTCGCTGATTTCCATGGTTTCCGACAGCGTCGAGACGAGTTCGTAGGCGTAGCTGTCCCCGCGTGCCAGCACGGCCAGCACGCACATGTCGAGCGTTCCCTTTTTCAACTGGGTCTTCATGCGAATCCGTCTGCTTTGGTGTGCATTGCAGGGTACCTTGCAATGCACGATTGTTGGCGGGACTTGTTCCGTCGAGCCATGGGCTGCAATGTAGCAGCCGGTATTGTTTTATGCAAGGTACTGTTTCATGCACGACAGCGGAGGCGGGAAAAACCGCGCCCGGCAAGCGCGACGGCCTTGCCGGGCGGGCGAGGGAAGAATACGGGGGCGCGATGGCGGGCATCGAGCGCCGCCCGCCATCGGGGTGGCCTGCATGGCGCCGGCGGGGAGCCGGCCGGCGCCGTGCCGATCGGAGCCGATCAGCTGCCGGACAGGCTGAAGGTCGGCGAGCGGTAGCCGATCCCGGCGCGGCCCAGCTTCGGCAGCTCGCGCTGCTTGAGCACGGTGGCGAAGCCGGCCCAGTCCTGGTTCAGCGCGTCCTTGTCGACCAGGTGCGTGTCGCCGAGCTTGTAGCGCACGCCGGCCGCGTACGGGCGCTCCCAGTCGGCGCGATGCCAGGCGCGCTCGGCCAGTGCCAGCAGGCGCGGGTACACCATGTACTCGAACTCGCTGTCGTTGCGCATCACCTCGCCCCAGGCCTGGCCCTGCATGCCTTCCAGGCGCGGCGCGGCGCCGGTACCGGTCACCTCGAACGGATTGCCGTCGCGGTCGCCGATCACCTCGGCGTTCTGCGGCAGGTTCTCCGGCGCGAACGAGAACACCTTGTACTCGTCGGTCGCGTGCGAGCCCCAGTAGTAGCCGCGCTCACGCGGGTTGGTGGTGTAGGGGAAGTCGAAGTAGAGGTAGTCGGGCAGGGCCAGCACGGTGCGATAGCCCTTCGCGCTCCAGTCCCGCGCGCTGTCGGCGGCGCCCCAGAACAGCGTGTCCCACAGCGTCACCATGGTGTTGCGGGTGCTGAAGTCCTGCGGGCCGTTGGCATGCTTGAGGCCGTCCTGCCAGGCCGCCATGGTGCCGATGCCGTTGGCCGCGACCTGCGCGCTGACCTGCTGCGCGAAGCGCGTCGGCAGCTCCTCGGTCGACTTGATCTCGCCGCGCTGCAGCAGGGCGGTGCACATCGGCGAGCGGGCCCAGGGCAGGTCCTGCGCGGCCTGGTCGACGCGGCCCTTGTTCGGGTCGGTGCCGTTGAGCGGCTGGAAGCCGGCGCCGAGCAGGATGTTCTTGGCCTCGTCGCCGCCGAAGTGCCAGATCGGCAGCGGCGCCTGAGCATCGGCGTACATCGCGGCGATCTCGCGGATCACCTTGGTGGCGAACTTCAGCGAGCCGGGCGCGCAGGGGTTGAGATAGCTGCGGCGATCGTAGAACTGCACCGACAGCGTGTTCGAGGTGTCCTGCGGATCGACCAGCCGGTACTCGCTGGCCTCGCGCTCGCGGCCGAGCGCGTGGAACAGCCGGTAGCGCACCTCCATCGACTGCACCGCGGCGCGCGCGTGGGCCGGCATGTCGATCTCGGGGATCACGTCGACGAAGCGCTCGGCCGCGTAGCGCAGCAGCGAGACGTATTCGTCGCGACGCAGGTAGCCGCCGCCCGAGCGGTTGTCCGGCCCCGAGCCGAGCTGCGGCAGCAGGCACAGCGTCTCGCTCGGATCGTGGCAGCGGCGCGAGCCCACCGCCGTCAGCTCGGGCAGGCCGGGGATCTCGATGCGCCAGCCCTCGTCGTCGGACAGGTGCAGGTGCAGGCGGTTGAGCTTGTAGGCGCTCATCTGGTCGATCAGCTTGCGCAGCGTGTCGGCGTGCTTGAAGTTGCGCGCCAGGTCGGCGTGCATGCCGCGATGCGGGAAGCGCGGCGCGTCCTCCACCTGCATGGCCGGGATCCGGCCGCCGCCGGCCGGCGTCAGCGAGAACAGCGTCTGCACGCCGTAGTAGAGGCCGGTCTGGTCGTAGGCCTCGATGTTTGCGCCCTGGCGCGTGATCGAGAGCCGGTAGCCGCCGGGGATCGCGATGTCGGCGGGCAGTTGTTGCGGCACGATGCTGCCGCGCACCGGCAGGCCCGAGCCGCCCAGGCCCAGCTCGCCGGCGCGCTCGCGCAGCGCCGCCACGTGGTTGGCCGCGAGGCCGGTGAGTGCCAGCTGCACGCCGCGCAGCTCCACCGTGTCGTTGCCGAGGCGCTCGCGCTTCACGCTCGGCAGGGCGCGCGACGCCACCGGCTGGACCGCGGCGGGCGGCGCGTTGCCAGTCGAGCTGCTCTGCGCGTCGGCCGGCAGCGAATCGACGTAGCGCGTCTCGTCGTCGGTGTCGTTATGGCGCAGCACGGTCGGCAGCGCGCCCGAGACGATCACGTAGGGGCGCGGCAGCAGATCGCTGTAGCGCAGGAACCAGTATTCGGCCACGAAGGGCACGGTCAGGCGTGCGCCGGGCGCGAGCGTGACCGCGCCGGGCTTGGGCGTCAGCTCGTAGAGGTCGCCCGTCAGGTGGCGCAGCGTGAAGCCGGGATGGTCGATGCGCAGCAGGCGCCGGATGCTGTGCAGGTAGAGCTTCCAGCCGTCGCCGCTGATGCGCGCCTGGCCGCGGTTCTCGAGGATCAGCCGGCCGGTGGCGCAGCTCGCCGAATCGGCGCCGAGATCGGCACAGGGCACGCCGGCCGCGTTCGCGTTGTTGTTGTCGATCGCGTAATGCAGCATCAGGTCGCGGCCGAGCTGGGCCGACAGCAGGAACGGGCTGAGGATGCCGCCGGGAGGCCGGGCCTGCGCGCCGGGCGTGGCAGGTGCGCCCGGCATCGGCGCGTTGAAGGTCTGGGCGGATTGCGCGCCGGCGGCGGCCGGTAGCACGGCGGCCGCGATCAGGGCGGCCTTCAGGAGCAGCGTTCGGTTCATCGGATTTCCCCAAGAGGATGCGGCGAATCAAGGCCCGGGAGCCCGGGATCGTGGCGGCCGGTGTGTCCAGGAAACGGGCGCGCGACGGCACGCGCGATGCCCGATGGGCATCGCGGATCGGTGGCGCGGCAATCGTCAAACGGGTGCGGCGGATGCAGCAGGTGCTGAGGCGGGCTGGACGCCGGGGCGCGCTCGCGCGCGTGCCGGCGGCAGCGGAACTACGGGAATGGCGTGGGGCAGGGTCGGCCGCCGGCATGCCGGCAAGCCTGGGGCGCAACGCGGCGCGCCGAAGCGGAATTCTTCATGTCTCCCCCTCTCAGTGGGACGCGGCCTGTCGTCAGCCTTGCGCGAAATATTACGAAATCTCCAATTGGTGTTCAAGTGGTATTGATTTGGAATTGAACTGGCATTAACCCGAATGCCTGGGAAAGAATCGGGGCGGGGAGGGGACGGGCAAGGGGGAAGCGGGCGGGGCCGCGGCCGGCGAGGCGCTCGCGATCGGCGGGCTTGTCGTGGAAATCCGGGGCGCGGGGGGCGCCCCGGGAGCGGGGGAAGACGGGGAGGCGGGGAAGGCTCAGACGGCGATCAGCTCGCGCACGCCCTTGGCGTCCATCTCGTCGGCGGCGCCGCCGGCGACGATCTCGCCGCGGCTCATCACCCAGTAGTGATCGGCGATCGACTTCGCGAAGTCGTAATACTGCTCGACCAGCAGTACGGTCATCCCGGTTTCGTCGACCAGTTGCCGCAGCGTGCGGCCGATGTCCTGGATGATCGAAGGCTGGATGCCCTCGGTCGGTTCGTCGAGGATCAGCAGTTGCGGCTCGCTCATCAGCGCGCGGCCGATCGCGAGCTGCTGCTGCTGGCCGCCGGAGAGATCGCCGCCGCGCCGCGTGCGCATCTCGCGCAGCACCGGGAACAATTCGTAGATGCGATCCGGCACCTTCGAGGGTGCCTTGCGGCTGGCCGCGCCCACCAGCAGGTTCTCCTCCACGGTCAGGCGCGGGAAGATATCGCGGCCCTGCGGCACGTAGGCGAGCCCGGCGGCGACGCGCGCATGCGGCGCCAGCGCGTCGAGCGGCTTGCCGCGCCAGGCGATCTGCCCGTTCTTCGCGGCCACCACGCCCATCATGCAGCGCAGCAGGGTGGTCTTGCCCACGCCGTTGCGGCCGAGCAGAACGGTCAGCTTGCCTTCCTCGGCGCTCAGGTTGACGTTGCGCAGGATATGGCTGCCGCCGTAGAACTGGTTGAGGGAATCGATCTTCAGCATAAGCTAGTTGTCCTTCAGATTCGTCAACGGCCGAGGTAGGACTCGATCACGGCCTCGTCGCGCTTGACCTGATCGAGCGTGCCTTGCGCGAGCACCGCGCCTTCGGCCATCACGGTCACGCAGCCGGTTTCGCCGGCCAGCGCCGCGACGAATTCCATGTCGTGCTCGACCACCATCATCGAGCAGCTGCCGCGCAGCGCGTTCAGCAACTGCGCCAGCTCCATGGTCTCGTGGTCGGTCATGCCGGCCGCGGGTTCGTCGAGCAGCAGCAGGGCCGGCTGCTGCATCAGCAGCATGCCGATCTCGAGCCGCTGCTTCTGGCCGTGCGAGAGCTCGCCGGCCAGGCGGTAGGCGCTGTCCTCGAGCTTGATCAGCGCGAGCGTGTCCTCGATGCGGCGCTGCGCCGAGCGGTCGAGCCGCGCGCGCAGCGAGGCCAGCCAGCCCTTGTCGGTCTTCATCGCCAGCTCGAGGTTCTCCCAGACCGGGTGCGCCTCGAACACGGTCGGCTTCTGGAACTTGCGGCCGATGCCGGTGCGCGCGATCTCGGGCTCGCTCATGCGCGACAGGTCGAGGGTCTGGCCGAGGAACACCTTGCCCGCGTCGGGCCGGGTCTTGCCGGTGATCACGTCCATCATGGTGGTCTTGCCGGCGCCGTTCGGGCCGATCACGCAGCGCAGCTCGCCCGCGTCGATCGACAGCGACAGCTTCCTCAACGCGCGAAAGCCGTCGAAGCTGACCTCGATGTCCTCCAGGTAGAGGATGGTGCCGTGCGAGGTATCGATCGCGCCGGGCTCGACCACGCGCGCCATCGAGGCCACGCCGCTGAGGGTGAGCGCCTCGGCGCCGCCGTCGGGCTGGGCCAGGTCGGGCATCATGCCGTTCTCGTTCATCGACGCGCTCCGCGTTTGATCAGGGAATCGACCAGGCCGACGATGCCGCGCGGCATCAGCAGCGGCACCAGCACGAAGATCAGGCCGAGGAAGAACAGCCAGTATTCGGCGAAGTAGGCGGTGAAGAAGCTCTTCGCGCCGTTCACCGCGAAGGCGCCGACGATCGGCCCGATCAGCGTGCCGCGCCCGCCCACCGCCACCCAGATCGCCATCTCGATCGAGTTGCCCGGCGACATCTCGCTGGGGTTGATGATGCCGACCTGCGGCACGTACAAGGCGCCGGCGATGCCGCACAGCACGGCCGAGACGGTCCAGATGAACAGCTTGTAGGCGAGCGGGCTGTAGCCGAGGAACATCAGGCGCGTTTCGCCGTCGCGCACGGCGGTGACCACCCGGCCGAGCTTCGAGGTGACGATCGCGCGCGCGGCGAGGAAGGCCAGCACCAGGGTGGCGAAGCTCGCGAGCAGCAGCACCGTGCGCATGCCGGGCGAGGTGATGCCGTAGCCGGCGAGGCGCTTGAAGTCGGTGAAGCCGTTGTTGCCGCCGAAGCCGGTCTCGTTGCGATAGAACAGCAGCATCGCCGCGAAGGTCATGGCCTGGGTGATGATCGACAGGTAGACGCCCTTCACGCGCGAGCGGAAAGTGAAGAAGCCGAACACCCAGGCGACCACGGCCGGCACCAGCACCACCAGCGCGAGCGCCACCGCGAGGTGGTCCGAGCCGCTCCAGTACCAGGGCAGCGACTTCCAGTTCAGGAACACCATGAAGTCGGGCAGGCTGCTGCCGTAGACGCCGTCGTGGCCGATCTCGCGCATCAGGTACATGCCGATCGCATAACCGCCGAGCGCGAAGAACAGCCCGTGGCCGAGGCTCAGGATCCCGCAGTAGCCCCATACCAGGTCGAGCGCGAGCGCGCCGATCGCGTAGCACATGAACTTGCCGGCGATCGTCATCGCGTAGGCGGACAGGTGGAAGGCGCTCGATTCGGGCACCACCAGCGCGGCCAGCGGCACGCCGATGCCGATCGCGATGCACAGCGCGATCAGCGCGAGCCAGGCGCGCCGCGACAGCAGCGCCGCGCGCGGCGGCAGGCCCAGCGCGAAGCCGGGCGCGCCGCCCGCGACGGGCGTGGGCACCGTGGCCGGCGCCAGCGAGGAAGAGGAAGTGATCGAGGTCATGGTTCAGGCCTCCGCGCTGCGGCCCTTCAGGGCGAACATGCCCTGCGGGCGTTTCTGGATGAACAGCACGATCATCACCAGCACCGCGATCTTGGCGAGCACGGCGCCCCAGAACGGTTCGATCGCCTTGCTGACCAGCCCCAGGCCGAAGCCGCCCACCACGGTGCCGGCGATCTGGCCGACGCCGCCCAGCACCACCGCCATGAAGGAGTCGATGATGTAGTTCTGGCCGAGGTCGGGGCCGACGTTGCCGATCTGCGAGAGCGCGCAGCCGCCCAGGCCCGCGATGCCGGCGCCGAAGGCGAAGGCATAGGAATCGACGCGCGCGGTCTTCACGCCCACGCAGGCCGCCATCCGGCGGTTCTGCGTGACGGCGCGCACGAACAGGCCGAGCCGGGTCCTGGTCAGCACGCCCCAGGCGATCGCCACCACCAGCAGCGAGAACACCAGGATCGCGATGCGGTTGTACGGCAGGATCAGGTTCTGCATCAGGGTCACGCCGCCGCTCATCCAGGACGGGTTCGAGACCTGCACGTTCTGCGCGCCGAAGATCATGCGGGTGGCCTGGATCAGGATCAGGCTCACGCCGAAGGTGGCCAGGAGCGTTTCCAGCGGGCGGCCGTAGAGATGCTTGAGCACGGTGCGCTCCAGCACGATGCCCACCAGCGCCGCCGCCGCGAAGGAGGCCGGCACGGCCACCAGTGGGTACCAGTCGAAGGCGCCCGGCGCGTAGCGCTGGAACAGCGTCTGCACCACGTAGGTGGCGTAGGCGCCGATCATCAGGAATTCGCCGTGCGCCATGTTGATCACGCCGATCAGGCCGTAGGTGATGGCCAGGCCCAGCGCGGCCAACAGCAGCACGCTGCCGAGCGAGAGGCCGGCGAACAGGGTGCTGGCGATCTCGCCGCGCTCCTGCAGCGAGTGCAGCGCGTCGAGCCCTTGCTGGGCGGCGGCGCGCACCCGCGCATCGGGCTCGGCGTAGCTGCCGTCGGCTTGTTTGGCCACCAGCGGGCGCAGCTGCTCGATCATGTCGAGGTCGTGGCGCGCGGCCACCACGTCGACCGCCTCGAGCCGCCTGGCGGGATCGGCGTCGTGCAGCGCGGCGATCGCCCACAGCGCGTCGAGCCGGCGCTTGAGCGTGGCATCGCTTTCCCTGGCGCGGGCCTTGTCGATCAGCGGCTTGAGCGAGGCATCGGGATTCTTCAGCAGGGCATCGACGGCGGCCGTGCGCGTGGCGAGATCGGGCGAAGCCAGGTCGAGGCCCGACAGCGCGTTGGCGACCTTGCTGCGCAGCAGGTTGTTGAGCGTCACGGCTTGCGCGTCGCCGGGCTGCACGGCGGCGCCCGAGAGGGCGTCCTTGGTGCTGCCGTCGTCGGCTTGCAGCAGCAGCCGGCCGTCGTCGGCGGCCAGCGCGGTGCCGTCGGCCAGCGCATGCAGCAGGCCGACCGAGGCGGCGTCGCCGGCCGCGGCCAGATGATCGATCGCCGCCAGTTTCGCGTCGAAGTCGTCGCCGGCCAGCGCGGCTGTGTCGGCGGCGTCGAGGGCGAAGGCGGCGGGGCTGCCGAGCGCGAATGCCGCGCAAACCAGCAGCATCCGCAGGAAGGGGCGCAGTGTCATGGGAGGGATCCGTCGAGCGAGGACATCGCGGGGCATGAGCGGCACGATCCGAGCCTCATGCCCCGGTACGGCGAATTACGCCAGCGCGGCGGCGCGGCGGCGGCGCAGGAAGTCGCCGATCGAGCTGACCACGTCGGGCTTGCCCGCGTTGCCCGGAATGTAGGGGCTCCACGGCTGGGCGCGCACCGTGGTCTTGGTGCGCCAGACCACGTTGAACTGCCCGTCGGCGCGGATCTCGCCGATCATCACCGGCTTGTGCAGGTGGTGGTTGCCGTCCATCTCCAGCACGAAGCCCGAGGGCGCGTTGAACTTCTGGCCGACCATCGCCGTGCGCACCTTGTCGACGTCCGTGCTCTTGGCCTTCTCGACCGCCTGCTTCCACATGTGGATGCCGACATAGGTCGCCTCCATCGGGTCGTTGGTCACGCGCTTGGCGCCGCCGGGCAGGTTGTTCTTCTTGACCCAGTCCGCGAACATCGCCTTGAACTTGGCGTTCTCCGGGTTGCGCAGCGACATGAAGTAGTTCCAGGCGGCCAGGTTGCCGACCAGCGGCTTGGTGTCGATGCCGCGCAGCTCCTCCTCGCCCACCGAGAAGGCCACCACCGGCACGTCGGTGGCCTTGAGGCCCTGGTTGCCGAGCTCCTTGTAGAAGGGCACGTTCGAATCGCCGTTGATGGTCGAGATCACGCAGGTCTTGCCGCCCTGCGAGAAGGTGCGGATGTTCGAGACGATGGTCTGGTAGTCGCTATGGCCGAAGGGCGTGTAGACCTCCTGAATATCCGCGTCCTGCACGCCCTTCGATTTCAGGAAGGCGCGCAGGATCTTGTTGGTGGTGCGCGGGTACACGTAGTCGGTGCCGAGCAGGAAGAAGCGCTTGGCGCCGCCGCCCTCGGCGCTCATCAGGTATTCGGTGGCGGGAATCGCCTGCTGGTTCGGCGCCGCGCCCGTGTAGAACACGTTGCGCGACATCTCCTCGCCTTCGTACTGCACCGGGTAGAACAGCAGGCCGTTGAGTTCCTCGAACACCGGCAGCACCGACTTGCGCGACACCGAGGTCCAGCAGCCGAACACCACCGCCACCTTGTCCTGGGTCAGCAGGCCGCGCGCCTTCTCGGCGAACAGCGGCCAGTTCGAGGCCGGGTCGACCACCACCGGCTGCAGCTGGCGGCCCATCACGCCGCCGGCCTTGTTGATTTCCGCGATGGTCATCAGCGCGGTGTCCTTCAGCGAGGTCTCGGAGATCGCCATCGTGCCGGACAGCGAATGCAGCACGCCAACCTTGATCGGCCCCTTGTCCTCGGCGTGGGCGAGCGGCAGGCGCCCCGCCAGCGTGAGTGCACCGGCCATCGATC
Source organism: Burkholderia sp. Ax-1720 (assembly GCF_011753035.1). Taxonomy (NCBI): domain Bacteria; kingdom Pseudomonadati; phylum Pseudomonadota; class Betaproteobacteria; order Burkholderiales; family Burkholderiaceae; genus Burkholderia; species Burkholderia sp. Ax-1720. The sequence continues at coordinate 17,404 of NZ_VWWK01000002.1, forward strand.
CGATCTTCAACAGACTGCGACGCTTCATCGAGTTCCCCTTGACGTGTTGGCGTGATTGCGCCGAGCCGGCGCTTCGAGGAGCGATAACGCAAGGCATGTGCCAGCGGGCCCGGAATCCCCAGGCGACGGGGCTCGGCAGGGCTTTTTGTTCGCCGGGCGAGCCGTCGCGGTGCAGGCGCGCGGCACGCCGATGAGCCGCGGCGGTGCAAGGGCGCGGCCGATCGTGGTGCATCGGCGGGCGATGCACAGCCGACGATCATGCGTGTGCGCGATGCGTGCGGCGCCCGCACGTTCGGGACGCATCGCACGCACCGCGATGTATCGGGAAGGGGGAGCGGCGGGGCGGCGCCCCGCGCGCGGGCATCGGCGGCGCACAAAAACGAACGCCGCTGCCTGGAGGGCAGCGGCGTTGGGGAGCGAGGCGCTCGGGACGGCTTGCTTCGGCTCGCGAGGGGCCGGGGCCCGCCCGGCGGATCAGTAGCGCGGGACGGCCGGATCGACGTCGCGCGACCAGGCGTCGATGCCGCCCTGGAGGTTGTAGAGCTTCGTGAAGCCGCGCGATTCGAGGAACATCGCGACCTGCGCGCTGCGCATGCCGTGATGGCAGACGCAGACGATCTCGGCTTCGTCGTCGAGCTCCTCGCTGCGCGCGGGGATCTGCTGCATCGGGATCGACACGCTGCCCGCGATGCTCGCGGTGGCGATCTCCCACGGTTCGCGCACGTCGAGCACGAGCGGCGCGGGGCGGGACGAATCGGCCAGCCAGGCGGCCAGGGCGGGGGCGGTCAGGATCTGCATCGGCATGAGGATATCGGGGTGGCGTGGATCAGAACTTGAAGCGCGAGGGCTCCATGGCGTTGACGAGGTGGTCGACGTAGGTCTCGAACACGTCGGCGACGCGGAACTGCTTGTCGTCGATGCGCGTGATGATCTGCGCCTTCATGACCGGGCGCGAGCCGACGAAGGCGGCCAGCCGGCCGCCCACCTTCAGCTGCTCCAGCAGCTCCTGCGGCACCACCGGCAGGCCGCCCGAGACGCAGATCACGTCGTAGGGGCCCTTCTCGGGCAGGCCGCGCGCGGCGTCGGCCAGCACCACCTCGGCATTGCTCACGCCGTTGTCGCGGAGCTTGTCGGTGGCGAACTGCACCAGGGCCGGGTCGATGTCGACCGTCACCACGTGCTGGCCGCGATGGGCCAGCAGGGCGGCCATGTAGCCCGAGCCGGCGCCGATCTCGAGGATGCTCTCGTGCTTCTTGACCGCCAGCTCCTGCAGCATGCGCGCCTCGACGCGCGGGGCCAGCATCTTCTGGCCGCCCGGCAGCGGCAGTTCCAGATCGGCGAAGGCCAGATCACGGTAGACGCTCGGCACGTACAGCTCGCGCTTGACGACCGACAGCAGGCTCAGGACCTCAGGGTCCAGCACTTCCCACGGCCGGATCTGCTGTTCGATCATGTTGAAACGCGCATTGTCGATGTTCATGGTGGTCTTGCCGCGGGGCGGCCGTCAGCGGGGAAATTGAGTGACCGATTGTACCAAACGCCTCGCCATCGCTGCGCCCGGACGCGGCGGCGGGATGCCTTCGCGCAAGGCCGCGCGGCGCCCGGGACGACCGGGGAGCGAGGCGGGCGGGGCTGCCATGCCACGGCGGGCCGGCACCGCGCCGCGCCATGGACCGGCAGGGCGCCGGCGGCGCCCGTCTCAGCCCTTGGCCTTGCGGATCTTGTCCTCGAAGGCCTCGTCGAGCTTGCTGGCCTTGCGCGGCGCCGGCGGCGAGAGGCCGTTGACGAAGGCCACGAACTCGTCGAGCGGCAGCGGCGCGCAGAGCTTCTCGAGGCTGCCGCTGGCGCGGTCGGTCAGGTAGAACAGGTCGCCCGGCACGCTGACGGCGGCATAACGCGGATTGCCGGTGCGGGTCTTCAGGCGTTCGACCGCGTGGGTCGCTTTGGTCGTGCGCATGGGGAACGGCGAAAAGCGGGAAACCGCCACTGTAGCGCAGATGGCGGGCGGCTCGCCGGGCCCGGTTCAGAGCGTGCGCGAGCAGCGGCCGGCCATCGCGTCCGACAGGTAGGCGTCGAAGCACATCGCGATATTGCGCACGAACGGCCGCCCGGCGGGGCGGATCGTCAGGCAGCCCGGTTCGATCGCGACCAGGCCGTCGCGCTCGAATTCGCGCAGCGCGGCCAGTTCGCGGGCGAAGCGATCGGCGAAGCGGATCCCGTAGGTGACCTCGATCTCGGCGAAGGGCAGGGTGGCATGGCACATCAGGCGCATGATCACGTCGCGACGCAGCCGGTCCTCGGCGCTCAGCCGCCGGCCGCGCGCGATCGGCAGCCGGCCCGCGTCGATCGCCGCGCCCCAGGCGGCGAGATCCTTGGCGTTCTGCGCGTAGACGTCGCCGACCTTGCCGATCGAGGACATGCCCACGCCGATCAGGTCGGTGTCGGCGCGCGTGCTGTAGCCCTGGAAGTTGCGCTGCAGCGTGCCCTTGCGCTGGGCGGCGACCAGCTCGTCGGAGGGCCGCGCGAAATGATCCATGCCGATGTAGATGTAGCCGGCATGCGTGAGCGTCTCGATCGCCAGGCCCAGCAGGGCCACGCGCGCGGCCGGCGGCGGCAGGCCGTCCGCGTCGATGCGGCGCTGCATCTTGAACAGCTGCGGCAGGTGCGCGTAGCCGAACACGGAGATCCGGTCCGGCGCCAGCTCGATCACGGCGGCGAGCGTGCGCGCGAAGGTCTCGACGGTCTGCTTCGGCAGGCCGTAGATCAGGTCGACGCTGACCGAGCGGTAGCCCACCAGGCGCGCGGCCGAGATCAGGCTGGCGGTGAGTTCGATCGGCTGCTCGCGGTTGACGGCGCGCTGCACCTCGGGATCGACGTCCTGCACGCCGAGGCTGAGCCGGTTGAAGCCCTGCATGCGCAGGTGGGCGAGGGTGGCGGGCGTGGCGGTGCGCGGGTCGATCTCGATCGAGATCTCGGCCTCGTTGTCCGCGGCGATCGGGAAATGGGCGCGGGTGGCGGCCATCAGCTCGGCCATCTGCGCGTCCGACAGGAAGGTGGGCGTGCCCCCGCCCCAGTGCAGCTGCGTGATCACGCGATCCGGATCGAAGCAGCGCGCCTGCAGCGCGAGCTCGCGCTTGAGGCGGTCCAGGTAGGGACGCGCGTGGGCGCGGTTGCGGGTGGCGATGCGGTTGCAGCCGCAATAGAAGCAGGCTGTCGCGCAGAACGGGATGTGCACGTACAGCGACAGCTCGCTGGAGGCCGCGCCCGGGTCGGCCGCCGCGCGCTCGTAGTCGGCGATGCCGAAGGCCTCGTCGAATTGCAGCGCGCTCGGGTAGGAGGTGTAGCGCGGGCCGTTCGCCGTGTATTTCGCCAGCAAATCGGGACGGAACAGGGGGGAGGATGAGCAGGACGTCATGTAGGAATCGACAGGCGACGAGCGACGCGGTTCAGTCTAGTGGCTTCCCGTCTTAACGAGATAAGCCGATCTGGGCGAAGTTTGCGATGGCACAATGCGGGTTCGCGCGGCGGAGCCGGTCTTGGGGCCGGCCCTCGCCGCCTGGTTGAATCAGTGCGGGTTTTTCGACGTGAACGTAGCAGTCAAGCAAGGGGCGGATGCCGCGCATGCGTGCCGCGAGGGATGCGGCGCCTGTTGCATCGCGCCCTCGATTTCGAGCCCGATCCCGGGCATGCCCGACGGCAAGCCGGCCGGCGTGCCTTGCGTGCAATTGGGCGAGGACCTGCGCTGCGCGATCTTCGGCCGTCCCGAGCGCCCCGCGTGCTGCGCCGGGCTGCAGCCGCAGGCCGAGATGTGCGGCGCCTCGCGCGGCGAGGCGCTGGCCTGGCTGACCCGGCTCGAGACCGCGACGCGCCCCGCCTCATGAGCAGGAGATCTGGCATGACCCCATCCCGTGCGAACGGCCGTCGTCGTTTCGTGACGGCCGCGCTCGCGGCCATGGCCGTATCGGCGTCGCTGGCTGCCTGCGGCGCGACGCCCACCTTTCCGTTCATCCCGAACCACTACACGTTCTCGAAGAACGACGTGCAGCGCGCGGTGGCGCGCAAGTTCCCTTACCAGCGCACCGTCTCGCAGGTGCTCGACGTGGCGCTCGCGAACCCGGCGGTGGGGCTGCTGCCCGAGCAGAACCGCATCGCGGTGCAGCTCGACGCGCGTTTCGCCAGCCCGTTCCTGCGCGAGCCGGTGAACGGGACGTTTACGGTATCCGCGCAACTGGCTTACGATCCGGCCAGCCTGTCGGTGGTGCTGCGCGCGCCGGCCGTGGACAGCGTGAACCTGCAGGGCGATGCGCAGGCCTATGCGCCGCAGGTCGGGCAGGCTGCCGGGCTGCTCGCCACGCAGGTGCTGACCAACTATCCGATCTACACCTTCAAGCCCGAGCAATTGCAATTTGCCGGGGTTAACTACGAACCCGGTACAATTACGATCCTTACAAACGGCATACGCGTCGAGATCGTCGAGAAATGACGGCATCGAGCGCGCGGCCGGCCGGGTCGCGTGCTGGATCGACGGGGGGCGACCCGTTTCTGCAACTCTGACGAACGGGCGAAGGATGGACTGGATACTGATCTGCAAGGCGCTGATACTTGGCGTCGTCGAAGGGCTGACGGAGTTTCTCCCGGTGTCGAGCACCGGCCACCTGATCGTCGCCGGCAGCTTCCTCGACTTCAACGCCGAGCAGGAGAAGACCTTCGACGTGGTGATCCAGTTCGGCGCGATCCTCGCCGTGTGCTGGGAATACCGGCGCCGGATCGGCACCGTGGTGGCGGGGCTGCCGACGCGGCCCGAGGCGCGCCGTTTCGCGCTGAACGTGGTGATCGCGACGCTGCCGGCGATCGCGCTGGCCCTGATGTTCGAGAAGGCGATCAAGCGCCTGCTGTTCTCGCCGGTGCCGGTGGCCTTCGCGCTGGTGGCCGGCGGCCTGGTGATCCTGTGGGCGGAGGCGCGCCAGCGCGATCGTAGCGAGCCGGCCCGCGTGATGTCGATCGACGCGCTGAGCCCGCTCGACGCGTTGAAGGTCGGCATCGCCCAGTGCTGCGCGCTGATCCCCGGCGTCTCGCGCTCGGGCTCGACCATCATCGGCGGCATGCTGGCCGGCCTCGACCGGCGCGTGGCGACCGAATTCTCGTTCTTCCTCGCGATCCCGATCATCTTCGGCGCGACCTTCTATGAAACCGTGAAGGACTGGCACGCGTTCTCGGTCGATTCGGTCGGGCTGTTCGCGGTGGGGATGGTGGCGGCCTTCGTCAGTGCCTTCGCCTGCGTGCGCTGGCTGCTGCGCTACGTGGCCTCGCACGATTTCACGGCGTTCGCGTGGTACCGGATCGTGTTCGGGCTGCTGGTCCTGCTGGTCGGCTACAGCGGTTGGCTCGACTGGAGTTGAGCCGGCGCTGCAGTTGCCGCGCATGAAAAAGCGGTCATGCATCCTGTCGATGCATGACCGCTTTTTTTTCGTTCGGGCTCCTCGCGATTCGAGGGGCGGGCGCCGGGATGAAGCTCAGCCGGCGCGCTTGCGGAACACCAGGTCCCAGACGCCGTGGCCGAGCTTCAGGCCGCGTCGTTCGAACTTGGTGACGGGGCGATAGTCGGGGCGCGGCGCGTAGCCCTCGGCGGTGTTCTCGAGCTGGGGATCGGCGCCGAGCACTTCGAGCATCTGCTCCGCGTAGTTCTGCCAGTCGGTGGCGCAGTGCAGGTAGCCGCCCGGCTTCAGGCGCGCCACCAACTGCGCGACGAAGGGCGGCTGGATCAGGCGGCGCTTGTGATGGCGCGCCTTGTGCCACGGATCGGGGAAGAAGATGTGGACGCCGTCGAGGCTGTCGGGCGCGAGCATGTTCTCGAGCACTTCCACCGCGTCGTGCTGGATGATGCGGATGTTGCTCAGATCCTGTTCGCCGATCAGCTTCAGCAGCGCGCCGACGCCGGGCTCGTGCACCTCGACGCCGAGGAAATCGTCGTCGCGGCGATGCGCGGCGATCTCGGCCGTCGAGCCGCCCATGCCGAAACCGATCTCGAGGATGCGCGGCGCCTGGCGGCCGAACACGGCGTTCCAGTCGGGCTGCTCGGGCTGGTAGGGCAGGACATAGCGCGGGCCGAATTCGTCGAGCGCGCGGCGCTGGCCCGTCGACACGCGGCCGGCGCGCGTCACGAAGCTGCGGATGCGGCGCAGGTGCAGCGGGTTGACGTCGTCGGACGGCGTGGCGGAGGCGGCATGGCTGCCGTCATCGTCGGGCGTGCCGTCTTGCGGCAGGCCGGTTTCGTTGGGATCGTGGATCATCGTGTTCAGAATGGACGAGTCGCGCGCTGGCTGCCGGTGCGAGGCGCAGCGCGGCGGTGTGCCTGGTTCGTCGCGTGGTTCGTATCGCCGATCGCCGGCTTGGGCCGAGGCTCGGGAGCGCCGGCCCGGTACGAAAAAGCCGCCTTCATGAGGCGGCTTCGCGCGCGCTTCGGGCTATTTTATCTGTTGCCTGGTGCCTGACAGAGAGCCGCGAAGAGGTACGTAATCTGGAGCGGGCGATGGGAATCGAACCCACGTCATCAGCTTGGGAAGCTGAGGTAATGGCCATTATACGACGCCCGCAGAACGGGGGATTGTACAGGGAGGTGGGTGGGGAGGGCAAGGGGGATCGGGCGGGGAGTTTTGCGGCTCGTGAGGTTCTTGTGGGTGGGGGGAGGAGGGCGGCATGATCGAAGCGCGCGATATTCTTATGGAGATGTCGTAATTGCATGAATGGATTTCTTGGCATTACCACCTAGCTGATCGAGTCGTTCCTGATCTTCGTTATCGTGAAAATAAGAATCCAGGCTGCCGTAGTTGGGCTGGCCCCATGAAAAACCGATTCCGATACTTGTCAGACGCTCAGCAGTGGCAGTAGATGGATGCCTTGGCGAACCATGACCTCGCAATTCCGACAGGGGCGTACGAATGTCATGTTTTGACAGAATGGATTCTGAATGTTCCCCTGCGCTGCTAACGCGCAATCAAATTCTCTTCGCTTGCAATATGATGGCGGCAGGTATCAGTGGCCGGTTTGCTGCTTTGATCGCTGGCAGTGGATTATTAAAAAAGCCTTTCGATACTCAGAGGGTGGCTGCGACGGCCCTAGCGGCCGCCCTCGCCATTGCAGAGCAAGGGGTGTGGGCATCCCTATGAGAGAAAGAGCCTCGTCGGGCTTGCCGTCAACAAGAACCGGGTAGCACATGAACCTGACCGATTTGATTCAGTCACTGCAGGGTGGGCTGATCCAACAAGATCGTCTCTTGAAGACGGACATTCCGTCGTTGCCGGATAACGCGCTCGTGCCTCGTCGCGCCGTGAGCTATTCCGAGCTCGGCCGTGATTTTCGCGTCACTCTGGATATGGTGTCGACGGCCAGCGACATCGAGCTGAAAACGCTGATCGCGCAGCCGATGACGCTTTGGATATTGCTGGCAGACAAGTCCTATTTGCCAATCAACGGCTACATCCATACGGCTCGCCGACTCGGTGCTGAAGGCAGCCAGGCAAGCTATCAGCTGACGTTCGCTTCCTGGATGCACTTCCTCAAACACCGCCGTGACATGCGGTATTGGCAAGATCGAAGCGTCGACGCGATCATCGCCGATGTGTTCAACGCCCATCCGCAGGCGAGCGGGCAGTTCCAGTTTGCATTGTCGAAGCCGCTGCCATCGCGTTCGTATTGTCGTCAAAGCGAATCTGACTGGAATTTTGTCCATCGGTTGATGGAGGAGGAAGGTCTGTTCGGTTTCTGGCGGCAGAACAAGGATGGTAAATCGCATACCTTGGTCGTGACCGACGACGTTCATTCGCTCGATCAGATACAAAGCAATCCTGTCGAGTTTTACAGAGCCGGCGCTGGCAGTGAAGTGGATGCGTTTACGCAGTGGGCGGGTTCGCGGACTTTGCAGAGTTCGGTGCATACAACCCGCACGTTTGACTACAAGGCGCCGTCAGTGGGTGCCAATCCCAAGGGCACGACACTGCCGACCATGGCTGGGCAGGGCAATCTGCCCGAGCAGACCGAGGTCTACGAGTACACGGGGGCCTACACCTACGATCGACAGGATCGAGGCGAGCATCTTTCCAAAGTGCATCTGGAAGAATGGGAATCACGCGCCAAGCGTTTTACCGGAGCGGGTGGCGTGCGCGGCATCGATGCGGGTTTGCGATTCGAATTGAGCGGTCATCCGGAGCATGATCGCGATCCTGCCAGCCAGCGAGAGTTTGCCGTGATCAAGGCATGGCGCTACATCGAGAACAACCTGCCACTGTCGGATCAGGAGGCCAGTTTCCCGCACAGCTTGCAGGATGAGTTGGCTCGGGCAAAAGCGGAATTCTCAGGAGTCTTCGTCAATCATGATGACGGTTCGGCGGGCTTCTATCTGGTCGAAGTCGAGGCGCAACGTACCACGGTTCCATACCGTAGCCCGTTCGAACACAAGAAGCCGGAGATGCACCTGGAGACGGCAATCGTCGTCGGCCCGCAGGGTGAGGAGGTGTACACGGACGAACTCAACCGCGTGAAGCTGATGTTCATCTGGGACCGACAGAATCAGGGTGACGCGGGTGCTTCGTGCTGGGTTCGAGTGGCCCAGTCGGATACGGGCGGCGGCTACGGTGGTGTCCATATGCCCCGCGTCGGTGAAGAGGTACTGGTCGGTTATCTAGGGGGTGATTGCGATAGACCGATCGTCCTGCATCGCGTCTACAACGGAAAAGCTAGCCCGCAGTGGCACAGCAACGGCATTCTGTCCGGGAACCGCTCCAAGGAATACGGCGGCAGCGGCTACAACCAGATGGTGATGGACGACGCGACCGGTCAGAACCGGGTCCAACTGATGAGCAGCAGCGCGAACAGCATGCTGCATTTGGGCTATCTGATCGATCAGAGCGGCAATACACGTGGCGGTTATCTCGGCAGCGGGTTTGACTTGCGGACCGACGATTACGGTGCGGTGCGCGCAAGCCAGGGCCTCTACCTAACGACGCATGCCAAGCAGGCGAGCAGCCAGCCGCTTGATGTGCGCGAGGCTCAGCAGCAACTTGTCAATGCGGAAAGCGTGATCGAGGCGATGTCGCAGGCAAGTCAGACGCATCAGGCGGAAAGCTTGGATGACGGGCATACGGCACTCAAGGCTTTCACTGATGCGACTCAGAATAGCGCGCAAGGCGCCTCGTCGGGGGGGAGGACCGCGGGTGGAGGTACGGGGAGCGCAAATGCGTTCAAGTCGCCGGTCATGCTGATCGCAGCCCCTTCCGGTATCGCATTGTCGGCGCAGCAATCCGCGCATCTATCCAGCGACCAGCAGACCAATCTCGTCAGTGGCCAGGGTATGTTCATCGCCAGCGGGAAGTCGTTGGTCGCGACTGTCGCGGAGAAGATCAGCCTGTTCGTGCAAAACTCCGGGATGAAGCTGTTTGCCGCGAAGGGAAAGGTGGAGGTCCAGGCGCATGCGGACGACATCGAAGTCACCGCGCAAAAGACGGTCAAGGTCTTGTCGGCGACCGAAAATATCGAGATCGCCGCGAAGCAGGAGATCCTGCTTACCTCGGGTGGGGCCTATATCCGGATCAAGGATGGCAATATCGAGATTCACGCGCCTGGAAAGATAGACATCAAGGGAGCGCAGCATTCGTTTGCCGGCCCCGCAAGCTTGCCCTACCCGCTTCCTGGCTTGCCGCAATCCATTTGTGTCGAGTGTCTGCTGAAGCGTGCTGCGTCTCGGGCCGCGCTGATTACAAAGGGAGTTTGAGATGCCTTTGGTAACCGCTGCGTCGGACGGGGGCTTCGTTTCGAGTGTGCAGGCCCACGCGATTGCGGTTCCGGCGCAGGAGAAAGCGCGGGGGCAGCAACCAGCGCCACGATCGGCATGCGCAGAATGCTTGCGGCGGCGAGCAGCCACCCGAGCAGCGTTTGTGGACAAGAAAGGATCATGACTAGATGGAAGCCATAACCCTATTCGCGGCGGCGCAATCGCAACGCGCACATGTCTACGCCTTGGTGGACCCGGCGCAAGACAGAGCCTTGCCGGCTGCGCTGCAGTTCGCTTCAGCCCGCGCCGTATGTCTGCTTGACGGTGCGGCAGACGTGCTCGCAGTCGCTCCACATCTGATTTCGATCGACGAGGCAAATTATCAGCGTGCGGGAGAGTGGTTGGAGCAGCGTGCGTCGCGCGTTCCGTGCGCGACGCTGCTGATCTCCACCATGTCGTTGGAAGCCCTGGTGAGACACTTGAGTTCGTTTATCGATGTCGTTCTTCCGGACAGGACGATCATGGCGCTCGCGTTCTGGGATCCCAGCATACTCGCGGTACTGAACGGCGCTACGGGGGACAGCAGCCAGCACGTTCGCGGCCCTGTGCTGACGCTCGGGCAGAAGCAAGCTTTTCTGGCTCCGATTCTTGAGTGGTGGTATTGGGATCGGATGGGGTGTCTCCAGGCCATAGACTGGAGTAGAGAGGCTGCCGTGAATGCAGTGGTAGCAATACAGCCGCCTCTGCACCTCGACCAAAGTCAGGTGGATGAACTGGTTGAGGCCAGCGTGCCGGACAGTATCTTGTATTACATCCGGCTCAACATGCCAGGTCTGCTGCTTCGCATACCCGAGCCAGCACAGTATGCATTTGTGCGTTCGCAGATACTGAATGCCCGAAAATATGGGCTGGAAGGTACTGGGGATCTCGTCAACTATTGCTGCGTCGCGCTTGCGTATGGAGATGCGTTTGACGCGCTGCCAGAAGTTGCTGTTTTGCTGGAGCAAGTCAGGAGCAAGGTGCTAACCTTCGACGAGTTCATGAAGTTCTTTCCGAGCGATATCCCGACGGTCGACGCGGTTTATTGATGATCTATCTACTGAATTGATGAAATGAAAAAAAGATCTGAAATCGCAATCAATGTCGTGGTTTGTCGTTTGCTCATTGGTCTGATGTCTTTACTGCCGCTCGCGGCCTGCTCGGAGAGAACCATGAACCTTGATGTTTCGATCTACAATTACTGGCCTCGTGCGATCTATGACGTCGCGGTGAATAGTCAATACGCAGGTGGTGCGTATATGGCTTACCATCCCGGTGGCGCAGGCGGCTCCGTTGTCTGTTGCGTCAAAGTCAAGCCAGGTCCGATAACGATCGAATATTCTCTCGGGGGCTCGGAGGGCATGCCGAGACTTGGGGAGAGAATTCATGCAACAGCAGTTTTGCAGGAGTTGCCTGGCAACTCCAAAGTCCTTACTGTACATGTGTATCCCAACGGGACTGCTTTCGCCGAGGCTTCCAAGGAGTATGTCGATGAGCGGCCGGAGCCAGAGGGTAAAAAATAATGAGCTCGATTCCGCAGTCGTCTTCAATCACGCAAATCATATCGGCTGCAACACGTGACGTCCCCAAGGCGCCGCCGACTGCAAAGCAAGACTGTTCCGATGTAGTCCACCTTGCTTTCTTCTTTGACGGTACTGGAAACAATCGAGATGCGGATGCAGCCGGGCAGCGATGGAGCAATGTCGCGAGGTTGTTCGATGCTGCGATGAACGATCCGTCAAAAGGCATCTATCGTTTTTATATCAGCGGCGTCGGCACTCCCTTCAACGGCGAGGTGTCTTGGATCGATAAACCTGACGTGTGGCTAGAAGATCACGCGCTCGGCGGCGCATTTGGCGCTGGGGGGGACCGTCGCCTGCTCGATGGCGAAGACCGCATGAATCAAGCACTGCGCCAAGCCGTCGTCAACAATGCCAGGAAGATGGGGGGGGAGCTCAAGCAATACGTCGATAAGAATAAGGACGCAAGTCTGAACGATCTAAATAAGGCGATTGGAGCGCATCGTCTCATCAAGGTCATCAACGTCTCGGTGATAGGCTTTTCTCGTGGCGCGGCCCTTTCTCGCGCATTCGTGAACATGCTGGTGGGCCAGTGCAAGAAGCAGGGAGATGGCTCTCTGACATTGAATGGTTTCCCGATTCGCTTCACGTTCCTGGGTGTATTCGACACGGTTGCTTCGTTCGGGATGCCTGCTCACAACATCACGCTTCCTCTGGAGCAACGAGATCTGCGTATTCCCGCCTGTGTGGAGCGGTGCGTCCACTTCGTTGCAGCCAATGAGTTGCGCTACTCGTTTCCGGTGGATTTGATTCGTGAAGGTGGTAAGTACAAGGCTGGTTGGACCGAAAAGGTCTATCCCGGCGTGCACTCGGACATCGGCGGGGGATACGGGCCCACGGAGCAGAATCTGGATGGGAACTATGCCCGGATTCCCATGACCGATATGCATCAGGAAGCGCTCAAGGCTGGTGTTCGCCTGTTGTCGATGGCGGAAATCAAGAGCACCCTTGCTCCGATTTTTGATCGCTTCGTCGTCAAGCCGGAAACGCAGAAGAGCTATCAAGCCTACATGAGCGCCGCTCGTCCGCCAGGGACGTCCGTCGAGGCCGACATGCAGTGCCATATGAAGTCATACTACGAAAGTAACGGGACGATTTCGCGTAAAAAACAACCTCTCGCTGGCCAGGTTTCATTCAACAGCAGTTCCATTAAGCATGCCATGTGGGGGACGATCGACATTGAAGCACCCGCCTACGCCGAGGCATTGAAGACGCATCGGGACGTCGTTGTGACCAATCGCGGTACCTCTGAAGAGCGTGTCTTTTTCTATACATTCAAGCCCGAGCAGTGGAGGCTCGATGCTTGGATGACTAATGCGCCGGATAGCGTCGTCAATTTTTTCGCGCACTACGTTCATAATTCCAAGGTCGATTTTATTGCAAACGTCGAACCGTTCAGTTACTTCCGGCCACGTGGCGTGTTTGAGCAAAGGGTGTCGTAGTGGGGAGGTGCTGGATATATTTAAATGCTGATTTGCAAGGGTTCTGGTCGAGCGAAGGGTGAGGGAATTGCCAAACGACATGCGGTGGAAAAGAATCTGCGGCGTGCTGCTAGGGATGGCGATTCTGACGTACGGATACCAAGAAACGACCGCTAATTGGGAGATCGTTTCCAAGACATTCACGAAAGGCGACAAGCCATACGGAGGTGGCAGCTTTGTCATCCACGGCGATCAGGCAATAAGCCTGAAAATCGTGGGCCCGGAGATCTTGTTCAAGCCCGCGAGCGAGGCGGCCAATCCGGATATTGCCGAGCCGACGCAACCGTGGATGGCCGACTCGGGCCAGCGTATGAATCGCTGGACGGTCAACTTCCTTCGAGGTCCGATCGACGGCTCGATGAGTCGCGTGTTTTCCGAGCCGGGGCAGACAGGTGCCTGGTGGTATTCACACGACTGGAACACGCTCTATATCAGCACCGGGTGGATGGACTATACGTCACCCATTCCTCCCGATGGGCTTACGCCCCAGGTCACCAGGCTCTGGCGTTCGCAGGACGGGGGCAAGAACTGGACGCAGCTCGGATGGCCTGCCACGGCCGACATTGGCCGATTGCTTTTCCTGGACCCGATGCGCGGATATGCGCTCGGGTGGGGGCCGCATGTATGGCGCACGACCGATGGCGGAGAATCCTGGCATGAAATTCAGATGCCTCCACTGGCGGGCAGAGGGCGTCCTAGGGGCGTGTTCGACGGAATCAACCTCAGCCGTGATGGCGTGTTGCGCGTTGCCTACTATGTGTACGAACTTCCGGACATCAAGGCTTCGAGCGTCGTTTATCGCTTGGGCTGGGATCAAGAGCAATTCGAGCGCGAAGTCGTATTGCCGAATCAAACGATAGTCAGTATGGATTCCGCACCTGACGGGGCGAATCGATACGCAATCTACACCCTGTCGCACGCCGGTGTGCCGGAGGACCAGAATGCTGGCGCGGGCACGCCAAAAGAGCCTGGGCTGATTTCGACCTGGACGAATGGCGAGCCTGCAACTTTGCGGCAACTGCGCACATTCGAGCCGCGTTTCCACCTCGATAGCATGACGATCGGGGTTCGCGGGGTGGTGATGGTGTATGCGACAGACGCAAGCGGCAGCGGTGCGCCCCGTGACTACAGTCTGTACAGCATGGATGCTGGAAAATCTTGGAGGCAGTTGGATGATGGTCCGACGCAGGGCGGCTATTTCGATCCCGATACGAGCACGCTCTATTCACTGTCTGCCTACACCTTGAAGAAACGAAAGATGTAGGCGAGTTTGGAAAAGGCGTGGGCTGGACCACGGGCGTTCGCGATTTGTCGAACGCGATGCCCTATCTGCCCCGAGAGAGTCTGACGACATCTTCGGCGATCGGATCACTTGCCCGCTGCCGACCTGCAACGCGACAACGCAAATGCTCGAATTGGTGACAAATCCAAAACGAGGCCGTTGCCGGTAAAATCCATCCGCAAATTTGAGCGGGGAGCCGTCCCCGAGAGAGACCGGCCCGCTACAGGCCTTACAAGAAGTTGGGAAAAGAATGAATGTGACCGAATTGATTCAGGCCATTCAGGGTGGCCTGATTCAGCAGGACCGGCTGATCAAGGTGGATATTCCCTCCCTGCCGGATAACACGATGGTGCCGCGCCGGGCCTTGATCGAATCGCAGCTCGGCCGCGACTACAGCGTAACGCTCGATCTGATTTCGACGGCGGGTGACATCGAACTCAAGTCGGTGATTGCCCAACCGATGACGCTGTGGATCCAGCAAGCCGACAAGTCCTATTTGCCGATCAATGGCTACGTCCATACGGCGCGCCGGCTCGGGGCGGATGGCAGCTTCACGCTCTATCAGGTGAGTTTCGCGTCGTGGATGCACTTCCTGCGCTTTCGTAGCGACATGCGGTATTGGCAGGACAAGTCGGTCGATCTCATCATCACCGACGTGTTCAATCAGCATCCTCAGGCCAAGGCTTATTTCCAGTTCAGCCTGTCGAAGCCGCTGCCATCGCGATCGTATTGTCGTCAGAGCGAATCCGACTGGAATTTCGTCCATCGGCTGCTGGAGGAGGAGGGGCTGTTCGGTTTCTGGCGGCAAGGCAAGGATGGCAAATCCCATACGCTGGTGGTGACCGACGATATTCATTCGCTCGATGAGGCCTCCCCCAATCCGATCAGTTTCTATCGAGCCGGGACCGGCAGCGAAGCGGATGCGTTCACGCAATGGGCGGGTTCCCGAACCCTGCAAAGCACGACTCACACGACACGCACGTTCGACTACAAGTCACCTTCATCGGGCGGCAATTCGAAGGGGACGACGCTGCCGACGATGGCCGGCCAGGGGAGTCTGCCGGCACAGGCCGAGGTCTACGAATACACGGGTGCTTATACCTACTCGCGCCAGGATCGGGGAGAGCAACTCTCGAAGGTCCGTCTCGAGGAATGGGAGTCGCGCGCCAAGCGTTTCCTGGGCGTGGGTGGTGTGCGTGGCATCGATGCAGGTTTGCGTTTCGACCTGACGGGTCATCCGGAGCACGACCGCGATCCTGCCAATCAACGCGAGTTTGCCGCCATCAAGGTTCGGCGCCATATCGAGAACAACCTGCCGTTGTCGGATCGGGAGGCCAGCTTTCCGCACAGTTTGCAAGCCGAACTGACCGAGGCGAAGGCCGCATATTCGGGCGGCGGCGTCAGCCATGATGATGGTTCCGCAGGCTTCTATCTGGTCGAGGTCGAGGCGCAGCGTACTGCGATTCCCTATCGCAGCCCGATCGAACACGAGAAGCCGGAGGTGCATCTCGAGACCGCCATCGTGGTGGGGCCGCAGGGAGAAGAGGTCTATACCGACGAACTGAACCGGGTGAAGGTGATGTTCGTCTGGGATCGGCAGAATCCCGGTGACGCGGGGGCTTCGTGTTGGGTCCGGGTGGCGCAGTCGGATACGGGCGGGGGATATGGCGGCGTGCATATGCCTCGCGTTGGCGAAGAGGTCATCGTTGGTTATGTCGGCGGTGACTGCGATCGACCGATCGTGCTGCATCGCGTCTACAACGGTGCCGTCAGCCCGCAGTGGCACAGCAACGGAATTCTGTCCGGCCATCGCTCGAAGGAATACGGCGGTAGCGGCTACAACCAGATGGTGATGGACGACGCGACCGGCCAGAATCGCGTCCAGTTGATGAGCAGCAGTGCCGGCAGCTTGTTGCATCTGGGTTACCTGATCGACCAGAGCGGCAATGCTCGCGGTGCGTATCTCGGCTCGGGCTTCGATTTGAGGACGGATGCATACGGCGCCGTGCGTGCGTCGCAAGGGCTGTATGTCACGACCCATCCAAAGTCGGCGAGCAGCCAGCCGCTAGACGTTCGTGAAGCGCAGCAGCAACTCGTCAACGCGGAGAGCGTGGTCGAGGCGATGTCGCAGGCAAGCCAGGCACATCAGGCGGAAAGTCTTGGGGACGGGCACGACGCGCTCAAGGCGTTTACCGACGCGACGCAGAACAGCGTGCAGGGCACGCAGTCGGGAGGGCTGACGGCGGGAGGTGGAACCGGGAGCGTGAACGCGTTCAAGACACCGGTCATGTTGGTGGCGAGCCCGTCCGGCATCGCGTTGTCGACGCAGGAATCCTTGCATGTGTCGAGCGATCAGCAAACGAATCTGGTCAGCGGACAGAGCACCTTCATCGCCAGCGGGAAGTCCTTGGTCGCGAGTGTTGCGGAGAAGATCAGCCTGTTCGTGCAGAACGCGGGGATGAAGCTTTTTGCCGCGAAGGGCAAGGTGGAGCTTCAGGCGCATTCGGACAACATCGAAGTCACGGCGCAGAAGACGGTGAAGGTTTTGTCGGCTACGGAGAGAATCGAGGTCGCGGCGCAGCAGGAGATACTGCTGACTTCAGGCGGTGCGTATATCCGTATCAAGGGGGGAAACATCGAGATTCACGCTCCGGGGAAGATCGATGTGAAGGGGGCGCAGCACGCGTTCAGTGGACCGACTCGGATGGATTATCCGTTGCCGCAATTGCCAACTTCCAGCCATGCAGCTGCGATGCAATATTTGTATCACGACAATGAGCCTGTTCAAGGTGCCAAGTATGTTGCGACGCTGTCAGATGGCAGCACTCGGGAGGGTACGCTCGACAGTCAAGGCAAGATGCATTTGGATGATGTTCCGGTCGGTACGATCCAGGTCGCCCTTGGTCCCGACGCTCGCACCTATGCACGCAAGAACGCATCGGACAATCCTGACTTCAAGGGTGGGTCGCTCTCGGACAGCGATATCGATGCATTGATCCAAAAACACGGGGGAGCATCCACTTGAGCTGGAGTCTTGCGGATTTCAAAGAGACGTCGATGCAGGTTGGGCAGTGGTGTTGGGGAACGATGCAAGGCGCGTTCAACGAGAAACAGTCCATTAGCCAAATTCTGACTGATGCAGCCATCGGCATGATTCCTGTCGTCGGTGACGTGACCGCTGTGCGCGATCTCCTCGCGGTCAGCATCGGAATGAGCACCGATCCTCGGAAGCGAGAAAGCGTTACTGAATGGGTGTTGCTCATCATTCTTGCGTTCGCGCTGATCCCGGTGTTCGGTGGCGTAATCAAAGGCGTGGGGCGCCTTGCTTTGCGTGTAACCGAGGATGTCGAGAAGAACCGGAAGTTGCTGGCCGAGGTGATTCAATTTTTGAATCGAGTCGGGCATGGCGATGCGCCGCAATGGCTGCGCTCGCTGAATGTGAAGCAGTATCAGCAGCAACTCCTAAGCAAGCTCAAGGATTTTTGCAAGAGCATGAGCAGTACGGTAGACAAGGTGCTGACCGCTCGTGTTGGCAGGATGCTGCCGGACCGATGGAGGCTTCAACTGCATGTGGTTGGCGGCGGGTTTGATGATCTGTCGAACCTTGCAGACAAGATGGTTCCGAAGGCGCTAGACGAACTTGAACAAAAAATTCATGTGCTGCAGAGCACTGCGTACGAAGGCGAAAAAAAGTCGATCGCGACTGGAGGTGCACCAAAACTTGAGCGAGAAGCCGAGGCTCATCTTGATGAGAAGGTTCGCGAGCGTAAGTTCTTGCCGGGCGAATTTTCTCCGAACAGTGCCTTCACTGAAAAAGAAAAACTTGTCGCGAAACTAAAGGGGAAATATGGAAGTTGGATTGCGCAGGGCTGGCCCGATCTTTTTCACACCAAGGGAACAATGCTCGCAACCGGTACAAAGGAAGTGTATCTAAATATCTCGTCATTTCACGGCGAGATTGTTGCATGGAATGCAGCAAAGCTTGCGGGAAAGAAGGTGTTTCGCGTATTTGGAAATGCGGGCGTGATTGGTGGGGAGTCTTGGGCTGGCGGTATGTATTGGGGGCTGGGGAAGTTGCCTGAGACCGCTGAGCAATGGCGCGAATTGTGTGCTGTGCTGGATAAATTCAATGCCAATGGTTATATGGTGGCTGCCGACCTGCCCAGTAATCTCGAGAAGCTTTGGCCCGAAGCGCGGGCATGGATGGGGAAGGTTGCTGAGCAGTATGGGCATGGCGGAGATCGTCTTCAGTACCTGAAGGGCGGTGGAGATCAGCTGTTTGGTAGCTTTGGGAAGGAAGTAAGTCAAGAGATATCAAGAATTGGTGATCTCATGAAGAAGGGTGAATTGGGTGACGTTCATTCCGAGGAAATTGGTGGCGTAACATTTAAATTTTTCAAGACCAATTGGAAGAATGTAGAAAGTTTATTTGGATACGGTAAGGCCGCGGATGATGCTGGTGTGGCGGTCACGCGAAAGCTCGGACAGGAAGAAATTCGGAATAAATAACGGCCCAAAGCGATGAGTACTTACGATATGCAGGACGACGTCACACGTCGGCGTGTTTTCTGGCTGCTGCAGCGGCTAACAAGTTGGTCTTTGTGGAAGGCAAAGCGAGATGCCTTCAAGAAATTTTCAGATGCATATGAGACTGCCGTTAAATCCTGGGCCGCTGGTGATCCGGAGGTCGTGGATGCAGATTCTTTGACCGTCATTTACGAAATTTTGAGTGATCTCGATAAGGGGATTGCTGATCTCGCGAAAGGGTACCGCTTTGTGTGGCGTGTTGAGCAGCCCCTGGAGCGTGCCCTCATCCGGTTTGCAGAACTGGCTAGCGGTTTTTATCGCCACCCTCGGTATTGGGAACATGGCGGTCAAACCGCGCCGTACCCTCCCAAAATCGATGCGTTGTATCAAGCAATGCGTGCATCTCAGTTTCAGATGGATGACGCTCCGTTGGAGGTTTGGTCTAGCGGCAAGATTGCGAATCTCGAAAGCCCAGATTCTTTGCTTGATCCTGATAATTATGATCATGGGTTCTATAAGCTTGCGTTCCCGAAGTTTCCGGAATTTTTGCCAGCCGTACCGAATCCATCCGGACCAGTAATTCGTTCCGGCGAGATCGTGCCATGCGATGGCATATGGGAACCCATTGGCATCGCATTTGATCGGGGAAGATCGGCTGAATCGGTTGGCGGGCGGGAGGGAAATAACGGATGTTTTAATTATTTCGTTGCTGAAACTGAGGCGCCAAATCTTTCTTCGGTTGATGATGCTACGCTTCAACTTATCGCCGAGCCTACTTGCTGGCGTTTGCTTTGGAGAGATGAGCGCTATCGAGATGGAGTAATTGGTGACGAGTCACAATTTTTTTTGAAATCTGACGATGAGCCGGTGGCTTCGCCGGCGATTGAAGTGCCGTTGGTCCGAACGAGTGACATTTGTCCACTTTCTGGAGAGTGGCGCACGGACGAGTACGGCGGTAAGACCATTAGTGTTGAACGAGGCGCAACGATGCCCGACATGTTGGTACGAGGTGCAACGGGCGAGTTGATTGTGCATTGGGTAACTTGGCGGCTGATAAAGAAGTGCGAGTGACTGGTGTTTTGGGGCGCGTGGTCGTATGTCCGCTCGATATATAAATTCCGGATCGCGGGGGTTATATATCGAGCGAAGGGCGAGGGTGAGCGCGGATGTGTAGCATTTCGATCTGTATTTCAGCGAATTGGAAGGTGGCGCTTGGTGGTGCGAGGAATTCGGCCGTCTGTTACGCGATTATTTTTTTCTCCTTGCTGATTTCTGCATGCTCGGAGAAATCAATGGATGTGGCGATTTATAACTACTGGCCTCGCCCCATCATGGACGTGTCCATCAACGGACAGTACGCGGGCGAGTCATTTGGTGAATATCATCCAGGTGGCGTAGGCGGAAAAGTTATTTGTTGCGTGAAGGTGAAGCAGGGACCTGTTTCTGTAGCCTGGACTTTGGATGGCCCGCCGAATGCCCCGGGGAATGGCACCAGGATTCAGGCAGTGGCGGTTAACGAACATATTTCGAGCGGTGCCAAGGTGCTGACCATTCATATCTATCCCGATGAGACTGTTTTCGCTGAGACATCGAAAGAGTACGTCGACGAACGCCAACGGCAATTCGATGGTCGGAAGTGATTTGCTCAAACTTGACGGGCAAGATCTGAATGTGAATGAATCGATGCACAAGGCAAAATCCACAATGCTGAATACACTGACCTTAACCCCCGAGCAGGAACTGGAAGCGCGCGCCAAGGCGTTTTACCTGCTGAAAAAATGGACCAGTATCACATTCCTGGAGCACGCTGTCGCGCTGTACCGGGATTTCCTTTGTGCATATGCGAAGCAACTGGATACGCCGGACCCGCGTCAGGAGGATTGGGAGACGCAATACAACGGCGAATTCCTGAGGGCGCTGATAAGAATGGATCAAGGCCTTGAATCATTGCGCAAAGGCTCCGACAAACGATCGGCCTATTGCTCGCTGATTGCAGCCGGGCAACGAATTAGTGATCTCGTCTTCGGCAGGAGCGCAGACGAAACCGGCAGGAAATATGAACCATTCTTTTATTCGCTCGGAGTGAGGGACACCAACTACACGGCTACCGTATATGCCACGGAGTGGGCAGAAGGCGTATGGATCATGGAGCTGAGTTGCTTTGCGCTCAAATGCACTGCTGGCCTGGATTTCAGTGGCTGGCTGACCCATGGAAAGCGCGTCGACGGTGGATCCCGCATCTTCAAGCACTGGACGTATGAGTCCCTGTTCCAGGATGCATACCATCCCGCGTGGAGAATTTGGCCTCCTGGCCGTAGTTATCCAGAACGACTTCCTGCTTGCCCGCCCAAGAACGAATCCTCCGAGGGCGAGATCCACAGTGGCCGGGAAATTCCGGTAGAGGGTATATGGGAGCCGTGGTTGCCTGACGGCAAGGTTGGTTGCCCGAGTTACTTCCTCAAAGGCAGCATCGCCCATCAGTATCTTCTGGAGGGGACCAATGACGAGCACGCCGTAGCTTGGCGATTGCTATGGGCTGACGAGCGCTATCAGGGCGGAGACATCCCCGCTGAGGAAGATGCCTATTTTCCCGGGCCTGCCGTGCAGGCCGAGATACGCGCCTTGCCTGGAGAACCGTGCTCGCGTAGCGGCTACTGGCAGAGCCCGGCCATGCAGGATCTGGCCTACGTTGATGCTGGAGAGCCTATGCCGGGGCCGCGTCGCTCATCAAGGGGAATGGTGATTTGGTATTACTGCGATTCTCCGCCATACAACTGAAGCAGGCCGTTCTCTCGGGCTATTGAGTGGTCGAGGCAATCGATGCAGATCTGAACCAATCAATCGCTATCATCGACGCGCGGGCCTCGAGCCTCCGAATTGCCACACCCGCGCCCAGCGCCTACAGTTACAGAAAGCGCCGCACCTCCCCGAATCCCTGTCACGCCAGCCCAGGAGCCCCCTTGTTCCTCTCCCTCGTCGCGATCTTCATCGGCGCCGGCCTGGGCGCCTTGCTCCGCTGGGCCTTGAGCCTGGGCATGAACCTCATCCTCCCCGAACTCCCGCTCGGCACCCTTGCCTCGAACCTGATCGGCGGCTACCTGATCGGCGTCGCGATCGTCGTATTCGGCGCGAAAACCGGCCTGGCTCCCGAATGGCGCCTGTTCGTGATCACCGGTTTCATGGGCGGCCTGACCACCTTCTCGACCTATTCCGCCGAGGTCATGACGCACGTCGTGGAGGGCCGCCTGGGCTGGGCCGCCGTGGTCGCCTTCGTGCACCTGCTGGGTTCCTTCCTGCTGACCTTCCTGGGCATCTGGACCGCGCGCACTTTCCTGGTCCCAGCCTGAACCCGCCCGGCGTACATCAGGCACTTGCACCCGCAACAAACAAAAAGCGCCGCATGAAGCGGCGCTTTCCAGATCATCAAAACCTAAACCAGCTCAAGCCACCATCACATCGTCAGCAAGGTCATCGAGATCGCCACGCGCGTGACCACCATCAGCAGCACCTGCACGATCACGAACAACAGGATCGGCGACAGGTCCAGCCCGCCGATATTCGGCAGCACGCGACGCAGCGGATTGAGCAGCGGGGCGGTCAGCGGGAACAGGATCGCCATGGCCGGCGAGCGCGGGTTCAGCCACGACAGCAGCGCCATCAGGATCGTCATCCACAGCACCAGGTTGAGCGCCCATTTGGCGATGGTCAGCAGCGCGACGATCACGATGGTCGGCAGGATCGACAGCACGTCCATGCCGGCCAGCGACATCATCAGCACCACGTAGACGAAGGCAGTCAGCAGCGCCGCCACCACGCTGGCCCAATCGATACCGCGCGTACCGGTGATGACGCGGCGCAGCGGCAGCACGATCCAATTGGTCGCCTGCAGCACGGCCTGCGTGACGGGGTTGTACGGCGGCACGCGTACCGCCTGCATCCAGGCGCGCAGCAGCAGGGCCGCGCCGAACAGCGTGAATACGGTATTGAGCAGAAAGCGGGCGATCTCGCCGAGCATCGTTGGAATCCTTGTCTGACAGTCGGGTAGCGTGCGGCCGCCGTATCGTGGCGGCATGCATCGGGCGTCACCTTATCACGGCTCGCGGCGCCCGGGGGCAGCCTGCGCGAGCCGCCGATCGAGCAGGGCGTCCACGCCCCGTTCCACCGCGTCGAGCCCGGCCGGCGGCGTCGCGCGGCGCCTGGCCAGCTCGACGGCGCGGCGCGTCATCAGCGCGTAGAGCGTGGCGTGATCGCCGCCCATCTGGTCGAGCAGGTCGAGCTGGCGCTCGACGATGCCGGCGTCGCCGCGCGAGACCGGGCCGGCCAGCGCATTGGAGAGGCCCTTCTCGCGCGCGGTCTCGATGGTGCCGGACAGCATCGGTAGCAGGGCGCGCAAGGCCTCTGCCTCGTCCATGCCAAGCGTGCGCCATAGCTCGACCGCTTCGGCCAAGCCGCACAGCACGAAGCTCGCCGCGTAGTTGGCGGCCGCGTGGTAGCGCATCCGGCCACCGGCCGGAATCGCCAGCGGATGGCAGCCGAGCGCGCTGCTCAGTGCCTCCAGCACCGGGCGCAGGCTGCCGCCGGCCTCGATCGTCACTGAGCAGCCTTCGATCCGGGCCAGGTCGGCGTCGCCGCCGCCAAATAGATAGAGCGGATGGAAACCGCCGGTCTGCACGCCCTGTTCGGCCGCCGGCGCGAGCAGGTCGACGCTCGAGGCGCCGCTGCAATGCACGAGCGCCTGGGTTGGCGCGCGCGCGGGATCGAAGCGCAGCGAGGCGGCCACCGGCCCGATGCCGTCGTCGGACACGGCCACGAACACCAGGTCGGCCGCGTCGACCACTGCCTGTGCGTTCTCGACGGCCGTGCAGCCGTCGATCTGCTCGGCCAGCGCCCGCGCCGGGGCAGGCGAGCGGCTCGCCACCGCCACCACGGGATAAGCGGCCTGCGCGAAGCGTCGTGCCAGGCAGCGGCCGAGGCGGCCGGCACCGATGAAACCGAGACGGGGAACGGGAGGAAGTGACATGGGCGAAGCAGCGAAGATCGGCAAGCCGTCAGTATCCCGTATTTGCGCCGCCAGCCGGGGATCCCGCCCGAATGCTCGGTAGCGTGGGCAACGGCCGTTCGATTGGTGCCGAATCGGGCGGTAATTTGTAATCAATCATTACCCTGGACGAGCCGCATTCGACTCCGTCTATCGGAAATCCTGACCGATTTGCCGGGTCGATCGAGGGCGCGAAGCCCGGCCGGCGCGCCCGGCGGGCCGGGGCGCATCGCGAAAAGCCCCGCCGGGCGTGGCGCGAGGGCGCCGCGCAATTGCAATTTGCAACAAATGCGCTTGGTCCGCGGGAGGCGATTTCGCTACATTGGAGTCCATACAACAGCGCATTCCTTGCTGTTCATGTGGCCGGCCAACTTGACGTGCCGCCAGGAGAATCGAAGTGAAAAAGCTCATTCCTTTCGTTGCAGCCGCCGCTCTCGGCCTCGGGGTCGCGAGCGCCGCCCAGGCTCACGTTTCGATCGGCGTCGGTATCGGCCTGCCGATCGCCCCGGCCTACCCGGTCTATGCCGCGCCGCCCCCGGTCGTCTACGCGCCGCCTCCGCCGCCTGTCGTCTATGCTCCGGCGCCGGCCTATTACGCACCGCCGCCGGTGGTCGTCGGCGGTTACTACGGCCGGCCTTACTGGCACCACTATCATGGCTACTACGGCCACGGCTATTACGGCCGCCGCTGGTAAGCCCTCGCGCGCTCGATGCGCGTGAACACGGCGCGACACGGGAAACCGTGCCGCGCCGTTTGCTTTTGGGGCGCGGGAATCAGGCGCCGGCGTGCACGATCAGGTCGCGATAACCGCCGACGATCACGCTATAGGAGAAATAGGCGAACAGCAGGGCCGACACCACGTGGCAGGCGCGCATCAGTCCCGCGCCGGCGCGCTTGCGGCCCTGGCTGGCGAGCCCGCAGAGAAACAGCGTCCAGGCCAGGCCGCCGAGGAAGAAGCCGCCCAGGAACACCGAGGCGGTGACGGGCGTGGTGGCGCCGGCCTTGGCGATCAGCGCGCCGCCGACGGCGGCGAACCACAGGATCGCCGAGGGCGAGGACATCGCCAGCAACATCCCGCGCAGGAAACTGCGCGGCGAGCTGGCCTGGGGCACGGCGTCGGCGTCATCGCCGCTTGCCGTGGCCGAAGGCGGCGGGAACAGCGCCTCGCGCGCCATCTTCCAGGTCAGATACAGCAGCACGGCGCCGCCGCCGAGCCAGACCACCCAGCGCACCGCCTCGAACTGCAGCAGCACGGCCATCCCGGCCAGCGCGAGCGCGGCATAGACGAGATCGCCGAAGCAGGAGCCGAGGCCGAGCCAGAAGCCGGGCTTGAAGCCATGCGAGAGCGTGAGCGAGAGGATCGCGACGTTGACCAGGCCGATGTCGAGACACAGGGACAGCGACAGGAAAAAGCCGTCGGACAGCATGGAGGCGGAGGGAGGCACCATCGTCATTCGGGAAACACGTGTGGATGATCGAGGCCGCGAGCGATACCAGGGCCGCTCGCGGCTCGGCAAGCGCGCTCGAGCCGCGGCTTGCTTGTTATCAGGCACTCGCCGCGAGGATCGGGCGATGAAGCGAGCCGGCGCCATATAGAAGACGAGCCGGCCCTGTCGAGGCGAGACAGATCAGGACAGCCCGAGCTCGTTCCATAGCGTATCGACGCGCGCCTTCACGGCAGCGTCCATCTCGATCGGGCGGCCCCATTCGCGCTGCGTCTCGCCGGGCCACTTGTTGGTGGCGTCCAGCCCCATCTTCGAGCCGAGGCCGGCCACCGGCGAGGCGAAATCGAGGTAGTCGATCGGCGTGTTGTCGACCAGCACGGTATCGCGCACCGGGTCGACGCGCGTGGTGATCGCCCAGATCACTTCCTTCCAGTCGCGGATATCGACGTCCTCGTCCACCACCACGATGAACTTCGTATACATGAACTGGCGCAGGAAGCTCCAGACGCCGAACATCACGCGCTTGGCGTGGCCGGCATAGCTCTTCTTCATCTGCACGATCGCCATCCGGTAGCTGCATCCTTCCGGCGGCAGGTAGAAGTCGGTGATCTCGGCGAACTGCTTCTGCAGCAACGGCACGAACACCTCGTTGAGCGCCACGCCGAGCACGGCCGGCTCGTCGGGCGGCTTGCCGGTATAGGTCGAGTGGAAGATCGCGTCGCGGCGCATCGTGATGCGCTCGACGGTGAACACCGGAAACCACTCCTGCTCGTTGTAGTAGCCGGTGTGATCGCCGTAGGGGCCTTCCAGCGCATGTTCGTAGGCGGCCGCGCCGCGCGTGCCGCTCGGGCGCGGCGGCGCGCCGGCCGGCGCCGGCTCGGGCGTGCCGTCCTGCGGGTAGATGAAGCCCTCGAGCACGATCTCGGCGCGCGCCGGCACCTGCAGGCCGTCGACGCCGGGCGTCAGGCACTTGGCGAGCTCGGTGCGCGCGCCGCGCAGCAGGCCGGCGAACTGGTATTCGGAGAGCGTGTCGGGCACCGGCGTCACCGCGCCGAGCGTGGTGGCGGGATCGGCGCCGAGCACCACCGCCACTGGATAGGGCTTGCCGGGATTGGCCAGCGCGAACTCGCGGAAGTCGAGCGCGCCGCCCCGATGGGCGAGCCAGCGCATGATCAGTTTGTTGCGTCCGATCAGCTGCTGGCGATAGATACCGAGGTTCTGCCGCGTCTTGTTCGGGCCGCGCGTGACGGTCAGCCCCCAGGTCAGCAGCGGGCCGGCGTCGCCGGGCCAGCAGGTCTGGATCGGCAGCTTGTTCAGGTCGACGTCCTGGCCTTCCCAGACGATCTCCTGGCACGGCGGCGAGGACACCGTCTTCGGCGCCATGTCCCACACGGCCTTGGCCATCGACAGCAGCTTGCCGGCATCGGCCAGGCGCTTGGGCGGGTCCGGCTCCTTCAGGGCCGACAGCAGGTGGCCGACCTCGCGCAGCGAGGTGAGGGCGCTGGCGTCGTCGGCGTGCTCGGCGTCGACACCCATGCCGAGCGCGACGCGGCGCGGCGTGCCGAACAGGTTGCCGAGCACCGGAAACCGGTAGCCGGTGGGCGGGTCGAACAGCAGCGCCGGGCCGCCGGCGCGCAATACCCGGTCGCACAGCTCGGTCATTTCGAGCACGGGCGACACCGGCTGGGTGACGCGGCGCAACTCGCCGATGCCTTCGAGACGCTGGGTGAAATCGCGTAAGTCTTTGTATTTCATGGAAATGTTCGCTGGATCCGGCGGCGCCGGCGGTGCGGGAGGCGGCGCCAGGCGCCACGGATCGAGCACCGATTCTACCCGCCGAAGCGTTTGGACGAATGTGTCCCGAAAATTTGTGAAGCGTCCGTGAAAGCCAGACGGCACGCGGCTTTTCGATCCGGTGCGTAATAAATGATTACTTTTTGTTATGATTTCGGGACTTTATAGTGTTGACGATCTATAAAACCGTCCCTAGAATCCGCTCACATTGATCGCCGGGCCCTGGCAGCCAGCCAGTCCGCTCCGGTTCCTCAGACGCTCCGCGTCGCCGTCCGCCGCGACCTGCACGGCACTCGACGGTTGTAGTCGTCCTAGCCAGCGCCTTCGCGACGCTGGTTTTTTGCGTGGGAGCCACCGCGCGTCAGCCTGCCCGCCGGGCGCTGAAGCAATCCGCCGTGGCCCCCGAACGGTACACATACCGTTTCTCCGATGTCGCCGCCCCGTCCGGGCGAGCGGTGTCCTGATTCCGCGGCCACGCGTCCTTCTCGCTTCGAGTCGAGCGAGCCGCACGAGTCATGTTCATGGGAGATCTGAATGAACGCTTGGTTATCGTGGCGTCCCAACGAACGGCATGCGCAGCTGCTGCGCGAAGTGCTGCGTCGCGGGACGCGTGTCAGCCACCATCTATTCAGCGTGGTCGGCGGCCTGGCCGTCGTCACCGCGTTCGCGCTCTGGATGATGCCGAACGCCCGCGGCACGCTCGCCGCGAAGCTGATGCCCGTGCTGTCGGCCGCCGTCAAGGCCGGCCCGGCGCGGCTGCTGTCCGGGCACCCGCTGCCTGCCTTCGGTCCCGGCAATGCCGACGAGGACCTCGACGCCGACGGCCGCACCTCGCCGGTCTCGTACAACCCAACGGGCGAGGCCGGCGGCAACGCGGTTGACGCCGCTGCCGACGCGGCCGCCGCCGATGCGGCCCACAACAGCCAGTCGCCGGTCACCCTGGCCAAGCTGATCCCGCTGCAGCGCGTCGCCCTCGACGCCCGCAGCGACCGCGTCTTCACCAGCCGCGAGCAGTCGCTGGTGGCCAACTACCTGGCGCGCCGTTACCACGTCGCGCAGGAGCCCGTCGGCCGCTTGGTCACGGCTGCCTTCCAGACCGGCCACGATATCGGCCTGGACCCGCTGCTGCTGCTGTCGGTGATGGCGATCGAGTCGGGCTTCAATCCCTACGCGGAAAGCGGCGTCGGCGCGCAAGGGCTGATGCAGGTGATGTCGAAGATCCATTCCGACAAGTTCGAATACGCGGGCGGCACCGATGCGGCGCTGCGCCCGGTGGTGAACATCCAGGTCGGCGCGCTGGTGCTGAAGGACTGCATCGCGCGCGGCGGCTCGCTGGCCGGCGGCCTGCGCCTCTACAACGGCGTGACGGGAACCGACGACGGCGGCTACAGCGCCAAGGTGATGGCCGAACGCGCTCGCCTGCGCGACGTCTCGCGCGGCCGCAACGTGTCGATCTACGCGCCGCTGCTGCCCACGCCGGTGACCACCACGGCCTCGACGACCGCCTCCTCGGGCGGCAAGCGCGTGCAGGCGACGCTGGACGGCGCCCACCCGATCACCATCAAGGCCAGCTCGCCGGCCGAGTCCAAGCCGGCCGCCACGCCGCAGGCCGACGCGAGCAACGAGACGGGCGCGAAGCACGACGGCTCGTCGGAAGTCGGGACCTGATCGAGCCGGGCGGGCCGACTGGTCCGCCTCGCGAAGCACGGTCGACGAATACGAAAAAACAGGGCGCCCTCGGGCGCCCTGTTTGTTTTCCGGAGCCGGTCGCGCCAGGCGCTTCCCGTCCCCGAATTTGCAACTTTCTGTTTCCGGCCGCGAGCCTTCGCTCAGCCGCCGAACAGCTTGCGCAGCCGCGCGACGGCTTCCTCGAGACGCTCGTAGGCGGTCGCATACGACAGCCGGATGTAATCGCGCGGCGCATGCACGCCGAAATCCATGCCCGGCACCAGCACCACGCCGGCATCCTCCAGCATCGCGTCGACCAGTTTGGCACTGTCGCCGGCCGCCGGATGCGCGACGCCGCCGCAGCGCGCGTAAACATAGAAGGCGCCGTCGGGCGTCACCGGAACCTCGAAGCCGAGCGAGGCCAGCGCCGGCACGATGTAGTCGCGGCGGCGCATGAATTCCAGCCGCCGCGCCTCGTAGATCGCCAGCGTGTCGGGTTCGAAGCAGGCCAGCGCGGCATGCTGGGCGAGCGCCGAGGCGCAGATGAACAGGTTCTGCGCGAGCTTCTCGAAGGTGCCGACCAGCGCGGGCGGCACCACCAGCCAGCCGAGCCGCCAGCCCGTCATGTTGAAGTACTTGGAGAAGCTGTTGACGGTGATCACCTCGTCGCTGAAGGACAGCGCCGAGACGGGCGGGCCGTCATAGCTGAGGCCCTGGTAGATCTCGTCGATGATCGCGAAGCCGCCGCGCTCGCGCACCGTCTGCAGGATCCGGCCGAGTTCGTCGGGCGCGAGCGAGGTGCCGGTCGGATTCGACGGCGAGGCCAGCAGCACGCCGCGCGTGCGCTCGCCCCAGCGCTCGCGCACGTCCTTCGCGCTCAACTGGAAGCGCGCCTCGGGGCCGCTCGGCACCAGCACCGGCCGGCCTTCGGCGGCTGCCACGAAGTGCCGGTTGCAGGGGTAGGACGGATCCGGCATCAGCACTTCGTCGTCGCGGCCGACCAGGGCCAGGCAGGCCAGCAGCAGCGCGGCCGAGGCGCCGGCCGTGACGATCACGCGCTCGGGCGCGATCTCGAGTCCGTAGGCGCGTGCGTAATGCGCGGCGATCGCCTCGCGCAGCGGCCCGATGCCGAGCGCGCTGGTGTACTGCGTCACGCCGCGCCGCATCGCCGCCGCGGCGGCCTCGACCACCGGCTCGGGCGCCGTGAAGTCCGGCTCGCCGATGCTCATGTGGATCACGTCGCGCCCGGCCTGTGCGAGCCGCGCGGCCTGCTTGACGACTTCCATCACATAGAACGGCTGGATCGCGTCGACGCGCGAAGCCAGCCGGATCAGCGATTCGGCAGCGGTATTCATGTCGGGCAGCGGGGAGGGGGTAAGGAAAAGCGGGCGCCGGGGCGCCCGCCACAGGTCACATCAGGAGCGGCGCGCGGCGGCTTCTTCCGGGCGCAGCTTGAGGGCCAGCTTGTCGAGCACGCCATTGACGTACTTGTGGCCGTCCGAGCCGCCGAAGGTCTTGGTCAGCTCGATGGCTTCGTTGATCACCACGCGGTAGGGCGTCTCGATCTGGTGCTTGAGCTCGAAGGTGGCCATCAGCAGCACCGCGCGCTCGACCGGCGAGAGCTGCTCGATCGGGCGATCGAGGTTGGGCGCCAGGATCGCGGCCAGGTCCGCATGCTCGCGGACCACGCCGTACACGATGGTTTCCAGCAGCTCGCGATCCGCCTTCTCGTAACCCTGCGCGCCGCGCAACTGCGCGTCGATCTCGCCGGTGGACGCGTTCGACAGCAGCCACTGATACAGGCCTTGCGTCGCCAGTTCGCGCGATTGTCGGCGTGCGCTCTTCTTCATTCGTTTTCCTCTTCGTCTTCTTCTTCCTCGTCCTCGTCTTCCTCATCGTCGCTCAGTTGGTCGAGCGTCATCGTGAGGTTGGCCATCTCGACGGCCGTGCGGGCCGCGTCGCGACCCTTCTCGGTCATGCGCGCGATGGCCTGCTCGTCGTTCTCGGTGGTCAGCACCGCGTTGGCGATCGGCGTGTTGAAGTCCAGCGCGATGCGCGAGATGCCGGCGCCGCTTTCGTTCGAGACGAGTTCGAAATGGTAGGTCTCGCCGCGGATCACCGCGCCGAGCGCGATCAGCGCGTCGAACTGGTTGCTTTCCGCGAGCTTCTGCAGCGCCAGCGGGATTTCCAGCGCGCCGGGTACGGTGACCAGCAGCACGTCCTCGCCGGTGACGCCCAGGCGTTCGAGTTCCTCGACGCAGGCATCGGCCAGGCCGTTGCAGACGGGCTCGTTGAAGCGCGACTGCACGATGCCGATGCGCAGGCCTTCACCCTCGAGATTCGGTTGGTATTGTCCGATTTCCATGTTCTTTCCGTGGTTGGATTCAGCGTGATTGGGAGCGGCGCTCAGCGGCTTGCGTCGACATCAGAGCTCGGACGCCGCGCCGCCGGGCATCGGCACGAAGCCCGTCACCTCGAGACCCCAGCCCGACATGCTGCCGAGCTTGCGCGGGTTCGCGAGGACCTGCATCTTGCCGACGCCGACATCGCGCAGGATCTGCGCGCCGATGCCGAACGTCTTGAAATCGACCGGCCGGCGCTTGAGCGCGGCCGCCTTCTCCTCTTCGTCGAACGCGAGAAACACGTCGACCAGATGTTCCTTGGTATCGCCGCAATTGAGCAGCACCACCGCGCCGAGGTCGCGCGCGGCGATTTCCTTCATGGCCGCGTCGAGCGTCCAGGAGTGGGTCGAGGCGCCGGTCTCGAGCAGGTCGAGCACCGACAGCGGCTCGTGCACGCGCACCGGCGTGTCGACCTCGGGCGAGGGCGTGCCGCGCACCAGGGCGATATGCGGCGAGCCGGTCGGCTTGTCGCGATAGAGCACCGCCTGGAATGCGCCGTGGGCGGTCTGCATGGTGCGCTCGGAGACGCGCTCGACGATCGATTCTGTGCGGCTGCGGTAGTGGATCAGGTCGGCGATGGTGCCGATCTTGATGCCGTGTTCCTTGCTGAACTCGATCAGGTCGGGCAGGCGCGCCATCGAGCCGTCGTCCTTGATCACCTCGCAGATCACGGCGGCCGGCGTGAGCCCGGCCAGGGCCGTCAGGTCGCAGCCGGCCTCGGTGTGGCCGGCGCGCACCAGCACGCCGCCCGGCTGGGCCATGATCGGGAACACGTGGCCCGGCTGCACGATCTGGTCGGCGCGGGTGTCGCGCGCGACGGCCGTGGCGATGGTATGGGCGCGGTCGGCGGCGGAAATGCCGGTGGTCACGCCCTCGGCCGCCTCGATGCTGACCGTGAACGCCGTGCCGTATTGCGTGCCGTTGCGGTAGGTCATCAGCGGCAGGTTGAGCTGCTTGCAGCGCTCCTGGGTGAGCGTCAGGCAGATCAGGCCGCGACCGTAGCGGGCCATGAAGTTGATCGCTTCCGGCGTGACGAATTCGGCGGCGACGACCAGGTCGCCCTCGTTTTCGCGGTCTTCCTCGTCGACGAGGATCACCATGCGGCCGGCTTTCAGCTCGGCGATGATGTCGGGCGTGGAGGCGAGCGTCATATCAGAAAAAGGGTGTCCGCTGGGGAAAAGCGCTATTTTACGTCAGGCCGGCCCGGCTGCCTTGGAAATCGGGCGGCGTGGCATGATCGGCGCTGGCGCCGTCCGGCGCGCATGCCGTCGCCGGGCCGGCCGCGCCGCGGTGGCCGCGTCGCGTCTGCCATTCGTCCGCCGTTCGTCCGCCATTCTCGCCGCCCTGTTTCGAATCGCCTGCCTGGAGCCTCGAATGTCCGTCCACACCTGGTTGCTGTTTGCCTTCGCCTACCTGCTGACCACGCTCACGCCGGGGCCGAACGTGCTGCTGGTGGTGCGCAACACGGTGCGCCACGGCGCGCGCGGCACGGTGGCCTCGATCCTCGGCAACCTGCTGGTGCAACTGGTGGTGGTGACGCTGGTGGCCCTCGGCGTGGGCGCCTTGCTGGCGGCCATGCCGCCGCTGTTCGTGGCCCTGAAGCTGGCCGGCGCCGCCTACCTGATCCTGATCGGCATCCGCCAGTGGCGCGAGGGCGGGCGGCCCGCCGCCGGGACGAACGCGGCGGCCCCGGGCGAGGCCGTGGCCGCGGCGGCGCCGGTGAGCCGCCTCAGGCTGTTTCGCGAGTCGATCCTGGTGGCCGGCAGCAATCCCAAGACGATGATCTTCCTGTCGGCCTTCATGCCCCAGTTCATCGACCACCAGCGCTCGCTGCCGCTGCAGTTCGCGCAGATGTACCTGACCATCGCGCTGCTGGTGCTGGTGGTGCACACGATCTACTCGACCGGCGTGCGCCATCTGCATGGGCGCCTGCGCGCGGGCCGGGCGGTGGCGGCGATGCGGCGCATGACGGGGCTGGTGTTCGTCGGTTTTGGCGTCGAGCTGTTGACGGCGAAGCAGCCTTGAGGGGCGGCATCACAGTAAAGCCATTGCCCCAAGCTTGAAAGTGTGTACCCGCTAACGTGAAATCACCAAAAACCGGATCGAGCGGAGTCCGATAACCGTTTTCCAGAGGCTGGCTGGGCGCAGTACTGAAAGAATTCAAAAAGTTTCGAATCCTTGCGCCATTCCACTGCGTCGTCCTGGCCCAGATGGAGCGCCTGCTCGATCTGACTGGCCCAGTCTATTACGCAGGTGGCGCCGCGGGTGGCTTGTTCGAGTGCTTCGAGCCGGCGCACGACCAGATTGGCGGCCGCATCTTCGGCGACCTGCCGCGGCGCTTCATCTGCCCCCCACTGTAACCACCGCATCATGTCAGGCCAGCGCAGCGTGAGTGTGATCCATCGGGCGTAGTGGTCTAGGGACGGCGCGCGCCATTGAGGGTCGATGCGCCGTCTCGCGTTACGCAGTGACAGATAGAGCCGCGCGAGATTGACCATTCTCTTGATTTCACGAGGATTTCCCGCGCTGTGCCGTCCAAGCTCTCGAATGATGTGACCGACATCTCGGCTGTCGGCCGCCGGCGTGCTTGCCTTGACGGCTGCCGATGGCGAGACCGAGGGCATGACGGAGCCGACGCCGTCGCTAGCTGCCGAGATGAAGGCAGCCGGCGGAGTGATATCGGGATCGACCGATGCGGACGGTTTCGCGATTGACGCCGGCGCATGTCTGGCCGATGCGCCGAGCGATTTCAGGTAGTTGTCGAGCTTGGCCTGCGGAGGAATCGTGAAGGGCAACTGGACGAACTTGTCCATGAAACGCCAGCCGAGCGGGACGCCACGCTCGTAGCTCGGCAGGCGTTGTCGAATGTCTTCGTGAGCCTTGTCGAGTGCAGCGGCGATCATCTGCGGGTCCATGCCGATCACGAACATGCAGCGATAGGTGTCGCTGGCAAGCAGCATGCTGACGCCTTCCACTACGTTGGCGATCTTGGCTGGGGAGCATCGATCAAGGTCATCCACAAAGATGACGATCGGCGAATGCTCGCCTGAGCTCTCTTTCGGCGCTGCCGTCAGAACGCGCTTCAGATCGGCATGAATCTGATGAATGGCGCCTACCGATTGCGTGTAATCGGGGACGGTGAGATATGGTGCAAGGCTGAATCTGGCGGGTTCCGCTTGCGTTTGCCGCTGCGTTATCCAATATCGGCCAACGAGATAGAGCGCCAGCAGGATCAGGCTCGCGATGGCACCGGGGTAACCGTATTGGCTGAGGCGACTGATGATTGGACCGAGTTCGGGAAACACTCGAGCTGCACCCAACCCAAGGAAGGAAAGCATGGCGCTCGCCCCGAGCAGCGCGGCACGTCGAGCCTGCGCGAGCCAGACCGTCGCGATTCGGTCATAGATCTTGCGGCGCACGATGCCGTCGTCGATGCGCGAAAGGTGCAGGCGTAGCAGGAACGCCTCGCGTTCGCGAACCGGCAGGCGATCGCTGATCTGCGAGACGATGGCGTCGACCAATCCAGCCCACACCTGCTCTGAAGATTCATACTTCCATGCGTTGAACCAGATCGTGAGCATCGAATCGCGATAGGCAGAAGGGATGGCGTCCCCGGCAGCAAAGGCATTGCGTGCCGGCAAATCCAGCTTTGCGGCGGCTTTCGCCTCGCTGATCTGATGGCAAAACTCAATAACGGGAGCGAATGCCGCGCGAATACGATTTCGCCAACGCCACGACGCGGGAGTTGGGCGGGAGGAGCGGTCAGCAGCGGCCTCGGCTACTGCCAGGTTGGCGGGATCGAGCAAAACGGGCGTATCCGCGTCTTTTTTTCGGTCGAGAAATCGCATCACCTGCCCCAGCGTGAGTTGGCGCTCGGTGGTCTTGTCCCGAAGTTCCGGGGAGGCTTTTTGACGATCGATGCGATCGCGGATCATCTTCATCAACGATGACTTGCCCACTCCCCAGGGCGCCTGAATGCTGATGCTGAGCGGTGCCGAAGTGCCCGGACTTTTCAAGAAGGATGAGATGGCGTCGGCATAAGCCGTGTAGCCGAGATGATCTTCGGACGACGCCGTATCGTTGAGCAAATTCATGACCACCTGGCCGGTCCGAACATCCTCATAGGCTTCGAGCAACTCGACAGGCTCCACTCCCATCATGCTCAGGTAGCCGACGTACTCACCTTCGCTTTCCAGGAGCGCGCGAACCAGATCGTCCACGCTGTATTGTTTGCCGCGCCCCGCTGACGTGGCGCGAGCTTCCGCGCGGCGGAAAATGGTGGCCACGTTCCGGGTTCGGTCAAGTTCACGGACACTAGTGAACATCGACGGCGTGTCTCGATCGCGCCCGAACAATTGTTGCCAGGCGGAATCGTATCGCTCCGCTGCAAGTTCGCGAATTGCCGAACTGAAGGCGCTCGTATCTGGATCCCCCTGAAATTTGGCAAGAGCATCGGAAAACGCGGCGTCGACGATCCCGAACAGCAATACCTCGGTGGTCAGGTAAGGGTCCTGTCGAGATTGTGCTAGCGCGTCCGCGACGGCGATCACGACTTCGGCGGGAGAGCTGGCCTCGTTTGCGGGCGCTGGGGACGATCGCCGGGAGTTTTCTTCCGCTGATTCCACGATCCCTTCGATGCTGTCCCATAACGGCTCGAACCCTGGGGTATCTGGTCCAGGGGTCGAGATCGTGATCGCGATACCCGGACGCCGATCAAACCCTGATCGAATCAGCGCATTGAAGATGACGGTGAAACTCTCCGTGAGCTGAAGTCCTGCAACTCCAGTGCCCATCAGCGGAATCCACCATGAGCCCATGGACTGGAGCCGATAATCCTGCAGGCATCGGCCCAGATTGGTTGCGAGCAGTTCAGACGGCTGTCTGCCATCGACGGTTACGATGAAACAGAAATGGGTGGCGCCGATCTGTGAAATGAAATATCCGCTTGCCAGTTGCTGAGGCGTTGGAAAATGTTCCTTACCCAGTCCGAATTGGTCAAGTACATACGAGCTGAGTTCTCCCGGCGCGCCTTGTGAGCCGGTCGAAAGAAAAACGGCGTCGGCTTTGGGGATCGAAAGAGAAGTAACGGTGATCGATTCGCTGAGACGAACCTCTGTTCTGTCGCGGATGTCCATGCCGGCCCCGGTGGTCGATCGGCACCTTGTTTCATGCGCCGCCCGTTTATTTGATTGGATTTCCGACCAGGCTGCCCTGGTTGATTTTTTTGCAAATTTTCCGGGATTTCGATGGGCATGTCGATGCCCGGAAATGGCTGAGTGCCATTCCGAGTATCGAATACAACGGGGAGGAGACGGCGTTCACCCCGGAGGTCCGGATTTGTGGGGCAAACCCGGCTTTACGCATGCAGGGGCTCCAGCTCGTCTCTCCAAGGCGGGGGTGCTCCACCGACGCCTGCTCTGATTTACTTCCCGCCCAGCTTCTCCAGCACCACCTTCGCCGCCTGCTCCGACGAGGCCGGGTTCTGCCCCGTGATCAGCAGCCCGTCGGTCACCACGTAGGACTGCCAGTCGGCGCCCTTCGAGTAATCGCCGCCCTTGCGCTTCAACTCGTCCTCGACGAGGAAGGGCACGACCTCGGTCAACTGCACCGCTTCCTCCTCCGAATTCGTGAAGCCGGCCACCTTCCGGCCGTTCACCAGCGGCTTGCCGTCCTCGCCCTGGGCGTGGCGCAGCACGCCGGGCGCGTGGCAGACCAGCGCGAGCGGCTTGCGCGCGGCGAAGGTGGATTCGATCAGCGCGATCGAATCGCGATCCTCGGCCAGGTCCCAGAGCGGGCCGTGGCCGCCCGGGTAGAACACCGCGTCGAACGCGTCGTGCGTCACCGAGCCGAGCCGCACCGTGTCAGCCAGCGCGGCCTTCGCCTCGGCGTCGGCCTCGAAGCGATGCGTCGCCTCGGTCTGGAAATCGGGTTCGTTGCTCTTCGGGTCGAGCGGCGGCTGGCCGCCTTGGGGCGAGGCCAGCACGATCTCGGCGCCGGCATCCTTGAACACGTAATAAGGGGCGGCCAGTTCCTCGAGCCAGAAACCCGTCTTGCGACCGGTATCGCCGAGTTGGTCGTGCGAGGTCAGCACCATCAGGATCTTCATGACATTTCTCCAGGGGACATCCAGGGTTGCGGTAAATGAGTAACGGACCGCGATGAAACCGGGCAGGCGCGGCAGGGCGCGAGGCGATTGTCGCGCCTCGGCATGACGGGCCGGCGGCAGTGCAGGTCCGTCACATGTCGCTGCGCCGGCCGCCCGGCGTTCGCTACGCGGCCATGCAGGTCAGGGCGCCGGATCAGCCAGCAATTTCGACACCCGCGCCGGCTTCGGCCAGCGTCGGGTAATCGACATAACCGATCGGGCCGCCTTCATACAGATGCTCGCGGCGAACCGCGTTGTAGGGCCCGTCCTCGCGCAGCCGCGAGGGCAGGTCGGGATTGGCGATGAACAGGTTGCCCCACATCACCGCGTCGGCCTTGCCCTGCGCGAGCCAGGCATCGGCGCTGTCGCGCGTGAAGGCCTCGTTGGCGATCAGTGGGCCGCCGAAGGCCTGCTTGATGGCCGGCGCGAGGCTGTCGGGGCCTTCCTTCTCGCGCGTGCTCAGGTAGGCCACGCCGCGTTGCTTCAATTCGCGGGCGACGTGCAGGAAGGTCTCGCGCAGGTCCTCGTCGCCCATGCCGTGGTCGACATAGCCGCCCACGCCGCCGTCGCCGCGCGGCGCGAAGTGGACGCCGACGCGTCCCGCGCCCCACACGCCGATCACGGCATCGGTCACCTCCAGCAGCAGCCGCGCGCGGTTCTCGATCGAGCCGCCGTAGGCGTCGCTGCGCCGGTTCGCCGAACTCTGCAGGAACTGGTCGAGCAGGTAGCCGTTGGCGCCATGCACCAGCACGCCGTCGAAGCCGGCCGCCTTCGCGTTGGCGGCACCCTGGCGATAGCTCTCGACGATGCCCGGCAATTCGTCGATCTCGAGCGCGCGCGGCACTGGGTAGGGCACCTTCGGCCGCACGCGGCTCACGTGGCCTTGCGCGGCGATCGCGCTCGGCCCGACCGGCTGCTGCCCGTCGAGGAAGATCGGATGCGAGATGCGGCCGACGTGCCAGAGCTGCAGCACGATGCGCCCGCCGGCCTCGTGGACCGCGCGCGTCACCTCGGCCCAGCCGCGGATCTGCTCGTCGTTCCAGATGCCGGGCGTGTCGGCGTAGCCGACGCCCATCGGCGTGACCGAGGTGGCCTCGGTGAAGATCAGGCCGGCGCCGGCGCGTTGCGCATAGTAGCGGGCCATCAGCGCGTTCGGCACGCGGCCGGTCGCGCGGCTGCGCGTGAGCGGGGCCATCAGGATGCGGTTGGGCAGCGTCAGTTCGCCGAGCTGCAGGGGATCGAAGATCGTGGTCATGGTGGTTCGGATAGTCAGGATCGGGTGGATGCCGCCCGGCGCATTCGCGTTCGTGCGCTGCGCCGGGCGAGCCAGGGGATTCGGGGCCGAGCGGCTCAGGACTTCGCGACCAGCACCAGCTTCTGGTTCACGAATTCCTTGATGCCGAGCTCGGACAGCTCCTTGCCGTGGCCCGAGCGCTTCACGCCGCCGAACGGCAGCTCCGGCGCGGTGCCGGCCAGGGCGTTGATCCACACGGCGCCGGTCTCGATGCGCGAGGCCAGGCGTCGTGCGCGTTCGATGTCCCGCGAGAACACCACGCCGGCCAGGCCGTAATGCGAGTCGTTGGCCAGCTCGGCGGCGGCATCGTCGTCGGCCACCACGTAGACCTGCGCGACCGGGCCGAAGAATTCCTCGAAGTAGGCCGGGTTGTCGCGCGTGATGCCGGTCAGGATGGTCGGCTCGAAGTAGTTGCCCGGGCCGTCGATCGCGCGGCCGCCGTAATGCAGCGTGG
The DNA here is from genome assembly GCF_011753035.1 of Burkholderia sp. Ax-1720. NCBI lineage: Bacteria > Pseudomonadati > Pseudomonadota > Betaproteobacteria > Burkholderiales > Burkholderiaceae > Burkholderia > Burkholderia sp. Ax-1720. The sequence goes on from NZ_VWWK01000002.1 coordinate 56,319, forward strand.
CGCCGTGTTCGACGGCCGCCGCGACCTGGCGCACGATGCCTTCGCGCGCGGCGGCCGAGGACAGCGGCCCGAGCTGGGTGCGCTCGTCGAGCGGATCGCCGATGCGCACCTGGCCGAACGATTCGGTGAGGCGGCGCAGGAAGGCCTCGGCGATGTTCGCGTGGACCACGAAGCGCTTCGAGCTGGTGCAGACCTGGCCGGCGTTGTTGAGCCTGGCTGAGGTGCCGACCTTCACGGCGCGCTCGAGATCGGCGTCGTCGAGCACCACGAATACGTCGTTGCCGCCCAGTTCCAGCGTGGTCTTCTTGAGGTACTTGCCGGCCTGCGCCGCGACGACGCTGCCGGCCTTCTCGGAACCCGTCAGCGCGGCGCCCTGCACGCGGTCGTCGGCGATCAGCGCGGCCACCTGGTCGGCATGGATGAAGAGATTGGTCCAGGCGCCTTGCGGGGCACCGGCCGCCAGCACCATCTCCTCGAACACGGCCGCGCTGTGCGGCACGTTGCTGGCGTGTTTCGAGACGATCGGGTTGCCCGCCGCCAGGTTCGGCGCCAGCACGCGCATCAGTTGATAGAGCGGGAAATTCCAGGGTTCGACGGCCACCAGCACGCCGATCGGATGATTTTCGAGCCAGGCTTCGCCATGCGCGGTCTCGATGCGCGTCGGCGCGAGGAAACGCTCGCCGTTGTCGGCGTAGAAGCGCGCGATGTCGGCCACCACCTGCACCTCGCCGCGGCTCTCGACGATGCGCTTGCCCATTTCCTGCGTGATGATGCGGGCCAGCTCCTCGGCGCGCGACTCGACGATCTCGGCCAGCCGGTGCAGGACCGCGAGGCGCGGCGCGATCGGCCCTTTCGACCACTCGGACTTGTAGAGGCGATGCGCGCTCGCGAGGGCGGCCTCGACCTGTTCGTCCGTGTGGTTCGGCCACTGACGGATCAGTTCGTTGTTGGCGGGATTGACGCTCTGGTAAGCCATGTTGCTTCTCCAAAATGGGTTGCGTCCGGGGAAAAAGGGCGCGATGCTCATTCAAAAATAGACCAGTCGTCTAGAAGCGAGGTAGACTGACGCCTTTCCGGCGGTCCTCGCACGCAGGATTCGGTCGAAAACCTTGCCTGGCCTTGTATTCGCTTCTAAGTAGACCAGTCGTCTAGAACATGGAGCTCATTCTAGGAGCGCGGCTCGGCAGCGCACAACGACGAATGCGCAAGGTTTTCGGCCATCACGTTCCGCGACGGCCGCCGGTACTCGATTTCCCACTTTCTCAGGACGGCACGCGCATCATGCACACAGTTGGCGTACTGGTTCATCCCGGCTTCCAGCCGCTCGGCCTGACGGTCGGCAGCGTGTTCGAATACGCGAACGTGCTGCGCGGCGAGCCGTTCTATCGCTTCCACCTGTTTTCCGAGCACGGCGGCACGGTGCCGAGCTCGCAGGGTTTCGCGGTCGACAGCCTGCGCCTGGGCGCCTTGCGCTGCGACACGCTGTTCGTGGCCGGCGACATCCTGTGCGGCGAGGTGGCCGTGCATCCGGCCGAGCGGGTCGACTGCCTGCGCGAGGCGGCCGGGCAGGCGCGCCGCGTCGCGGCGATCTCGAGCGGGGTGTTCCTGCTCGCGCAGACGGGCCTGCTCGACGGGATGCGCGCGGCCGTGCACTGGTGCCAGGCCGACACCTTCCGGCAGCGCTTCGCCGAGGTGCAGGTCGAGGCCGATCATCTGTTCGCGACTGACGGCAGGTTCTGGACCGGCGCGGGCATGAGCGCGGGCCTCGACCTGGCGCTGGCGATGGTCGAGGCGGACCTCGGCGCCGAGCTGGCGCGCGAGGTCGCGCGCAAGCTGGTGGTGACCGAGCGGCGGCGCGGCGCGCAACCCCAGGTCTCGGCCCTGCTCGAGATGGATACGCGCTCGGATCGCATCCAGGCCGTGCTCGGCTATGTTCGCGAGCATCTGAAGGAGGCCTTGACGATCGATACGCTGGCCGGCGTGGCGCGCCTGAGCGTGCGGCAGTTCAGCCGCAGCTTTCGCGAGGCGACCGGGCAGTCGCCGGCCAAGGCGATCGAGCGATTGCGCGTGGAGGCGGCGCGCGTGCTGATCGAGAGCGGGCGGCATCCGGTCGAGATCGTGGCGCGCGAGACCGGCTTCGGCAATCGCGAGCGGATGCGGCAGGCCTTCCTGCGCGAGGCGGGCCTGCCGCCGCAGGCGATCCAGCGCGGCATGGCGATGGCGCGGGCATGAACGCGCGGGCCGGCTTCTTTTATCCGTGCCGCCGCTCGGGCGGCATACGAACCTCAGCTTCTCCAAGGCGCAAGCGATCATGACCACCACCACCGGCGCGCAAATGCGCATGCACATCCTCGGCGTGGCGCGCCCGATCATCCTGCGCAAGGGATTCTCGGGCGTCGGCCTCAACGAGATCCTCGGCGCGGCCGGCATTCCGAAGGGCTCGTTCTATCACTACTTCGGCTCGAAGGAGGCCTTCGGCGAGGCGCTGCTCGAGGTCTACTTCGAGCAGTACGCGCAGCATCTGGACCACACGCTCCAGCATGCCGAAGGCACGGCCGCCGATCGCCTGATGCGCTACTGGCGCAACTGGCTCGACACGCAATGCGGCGACGATCCGCAAGGCAAGTGCCTCGCGGTGAAGCTCGGCGCCGAGGTGGCCGACCTGTCGGAGCCGATGCGCGCGGTATTGCAGCGCGGCACGCAGGGCATCATCGCGCGCGTGACGGCCGGCATCGAGGCCGCGCTCGAGGACGGCTCGCTGCGCAGCATCGAGGATCCCGCCGAGACGGCGCGCGCGCTGTACGGCATGTGGCTCGGCGCGACGCTGCTCGACAAGATCCATCGCGACGGGCAATCGCTGCGGATCGCGATGCGCAACACGCGGCGTTTGCTGGGCTTGGCGGACTGAGGCAGCCGATGGCCAGCCGGCTGCGCGACGATCCATCTTCTCGCGTCCGGGTTGTCAGGCCGAATCGGCCGCGCGGCAGGTTTCGGCCGCCCAATCGATCACCGCGCGGATTCGATTGAGCCGGCGCAGGTCCGGGTGCACGAGGATCCAGATTTCTCTCGACAGATCGCAAGGATGATCATCCAGCCGGCGCAGGCCCGGCATCGCATCGCCGACGGCCCTTGGCAGCAGCGTCTTGCCGATGCCGGCCTGCACCGAGGCCAGCAAGGCCTCCGCATCGTTGACCTTCAACTGGCAGACGGGTTCGTTGCGTTGCATGACGGCATGGGCGATCCACTCGGCCTGGGGCAGGTCGTTCATGCGATCGTCGTAGCTCACCCACGAAAGCGGCGCGGCCTGTCCGTCGTCGCGGGCATAGACTGCGAACGGGAGTTCGCCGATCTTTTTCGCGATGATCCGCAATTCATCGCGCGGTCGCGCAAGCCGTATCGCCACGTCGGCCTCGCGTTTGGTCATGCTCAGCGAGCGGGGCTCGGCCACCAGTTCGACCAGCAGATCGGGATGCGATTTCAGCAAGCCCGGCAGCGCCGGGATCAGAATCCGATTGACCATGATCGGCACCCCGGTCACGCGGACGGTGCCCGCGACGCGACCATCCGCGCCGCCTATCGAGCCCATGGTTCCCTCGATCTCGACTTCGATTCGCTCCGCCAACTCGGCAAATCCCAGGCCATCGTCGGTGGCCGCCAATTTGCCCTGAATCCGATTAAACAGCCGCGAGCCGAGTCGCTCCTCGAGTTGAGCGATGCGTCGCAGCACCGTGCTTTCGTTGACGTTCAGCAGACGTGCGGCTTCGCTCACGGACTCGCCCCGAAACGCCGCCAGGACCACTCTCAGATCGTCCCAGTTTTCTTTTTGCATGTTGGCTCTAGTTCGTTTTTTGGCGGTCAGTCTACCGTCGTGAATCAGTCGAGACAAATGCTCGAGGTATGAGGCCGATTCGGGCAAGCATCGGCGCCGGTTTTTTGCTGGCGCCGGGCAAGTAATTTATTCCTGGCTCGGATGTTAATGAAATGTAAGAATAAATAAAAACTACCTGCTTCCCGTATTCTCGCCTCCTGATTTCAAGTTCGCCGTTCGATTTCCGAATTCGCAACGCCGCCGATTTATTTGGAATCCCGCGTACTCGAATTCGATGCGCATTTTTGCATGAGCGGTCGGCAAATTTGCCGGAACTATGTCGCTATAGCAGCGGATATCATAAGAAAACCACGCGGGCTCATATCGAGATGAGTTACGAAGCGCGGACAAATAACTGGGGGCGCCAATGATTTTTGCTGTTTGCGTGCTTGCATATCTATTTCTCGTCTATTTCTGCCCGTTCTATCTCTGGCGATCGTTCTTTATTTTCACGAGGGCTTCGCTGTGCAATCGGGAAATCAATGTGGTTCAGAAAGCGAGATTGCTCCGGCATCTGGCGAAAGAACTCATCTATGCCCCGTTCTACACGATTCTCTGGTACCTGGATCTGGCGTTTTTCCGTCGCTACCTCAAGGCCAGCCTGGCCCGGCCGGTGTTCATCGCCAGTCAGCCGCGCAGCGGGACGACGTTTTTGCTGAGAACCTTGTCGAGTGATCCAAATACTTTCTTTTCGCTGAAGCATTTCGAGTGGCGTTTCCCATTCATCTGCCTGTGGAAGCTTATCGATTTTTTTCAACTGCGCAGCCGGATCGAAGCGATCGACTATTGGCCCAGGACCGAAGTTGGGAAAACTGCCTCGAAAATCCACCATCACAAGCTGGGCAGCGTGGAGGAGCATGGTATTTTTTTTGAAGAAAGAATGTATCACCATTACTTCTCGTTTCGACGCTTCCCGTTTGTCGAGGTACTCGATCGCATTGCGAAAGTCGACGAACTGTCGACGCGCGAACAGCGCAAGTTGATGCGAACCTTTCGGCAGGTCGTGATGAAGGTTGCCTATTATCGCGGCGAAGGCCGTACCTGGCTGACCAAGGAGAACGAGAGCGTCGCGCTCTATCGTTTGATAGGGCGGGCTTTCCCCGACGCGCGTTATCTCGTCATCGTGCGCCCTCCCCAGGGTTTCGTCCGTTCCTACGTGACGATGTCGAACGTATGTACCCTCGCGAAGCACGGGATCGATCCGTCGGGCCTGTCCGGCTGGAGTGAGGCGAATCTTCGCTTCAGGCTCGACGAATGCATGAAGCTGATCGATTTCGCCGCGGAACTCAAGCAGCGGCGCGAGGTTGCGTTCACCACCTTCGAGCAATTCACCACCGACATACAGGGCACCATCGAGCAGATCTATCGCGATCTGGGGCTCGACCTGAGCGATGCCTACCGGCAGGTGCTGGGGCGTATGCAGCTTGACCAGAATCGCCGCGACTCGGGCTATGTCAACGCGCCGCAATCCACCGAAGGTTTCGAGCGATATGGCGAATTCGTGGCCGGCATTGCGCCTGCCGCGCGCTGATCCCATTTCCCTCGGCACGTCCATTCATAAAGGGCAGTCATGAATATTCTCGGCCTGAACTACATCTTCCATGATTCGTCAGCCTGCATCGTCAAGGATGGCGAATTGATCGCGGCAATCGAGGACGAGCGCCTGACCGGAGACAAACACACGCAGCGCTTTCCCGAAAAGGCGATTGATGCGTGCATGCGCGTGGCGGGCCTGCCGCCCGAAGAGATTCATCACATCGCGGTGTCGTTCAATCCGAAGAAGCATGTCGTGACCAAGGCGCTCTATGCGACTTCGCTGCATCGGGCGGCGGGATCGTTCATCTCATACGAGTTCCTGCGTATCCGTGCGCGGCAGAAAGCATTCTGGAGCTGGTACCGGAAGACCTGGGGCAAGGGCGCACGGCGTCCGGCCGTGCATTTCGTCGATCATCACCTGGCACATATCGGCGGAAGCTACTTCGTCTCGCCTTTCGACGACGCTGCGCTGCTTTCCGTCGATGGCTGGGGAGAGTGGTCGACCACCTGGTTGGGGCAGGCGAGCGGGCATTCGCTGGAAAAGCTTAGCGAGAGCTTCTTTCCGCATTCGCTCGGCTGTTTCTACTCGGCCGCAACCGAGTTCTGCGGATTCAAGCCGAACTATGACGAAGGCAAGACCATGGGTCTCGCGCCATGCGGCGATCCTGATCGGTTCTACGAGCCGATCAGCCGGCTCGTCAGGATCACCGAGAACGGCAATGTCGAGATGGATTTCTCGATGTTCGATTTTCCGAATGTCACGGGCCGCTTCTGCAGCGAGAACTTTCATCGCGAATTCGGGGCGCCGCGCCGGCGAGGCGAGGCGTTCGAGGATCGCCATCGCGACATGGCGGCCGCGTTCCAGCGCGTCCTCGAGGAGCGGATCCTCGAACTCTGCAGGGTGCTCGAGGCGCGCACGACCAGCCGGAACCTGGTGCTTGCTGGTGGGGTATCGCTCAACAGCGTCGCGAACGGCCGGATCCTGCGCGAGACGCGTTTCGAAAACATCTACGTGATGCCCGGCGCCGGCGACAACGGCACCTGCATCGGCGCGGCCTACTATCTATACAACGGGCTGCTCGGCGAGCGGAAGCGCTATCACCACCTGCATCCCTATATCGGTACCGAACACACGAATACCGCGATCGAGCATGCGCTGCGGCAATCCAAGCTGGTGTACCGCCAGTCAGAGGACGTCTGCCGCGATACCGCCCGGCTGCTGCGCGAAGGCAAGATCGTTGCTTGGTTCCAGGGAAAGATGGAGTTCGGCCCCCGCTCGCTCGGCGGCAGAAGCATTCTTGCCGATCCGACCTTGCCGCAGATGAAGGACAAGATCAATGCGGAGGTCAAGCATCGAGAAGCATTTCGTCCTTTCGCGCCCTCCGTGGCTTCGGAGGATGTTTCGCATTACTTCGATTTCGACGGCGAGTCGCCGTTCATGCTGATGGTCTGTGATGTCCTGCCGGAGAAGCAGCATCTGCTGCCCGCGATCACCCACGTCGACGGCACTGCCCGGCTGCAGACCGTCACGCCGCAAGCCAGCGAGCGCTATCACCGGCTGATCAAGGAATTCGAGAAATTGTCCGGCGTGCCGGTGGTCCTCAACACCAGTTTCAACATCATGGATCAACCGATCATCGAGTCTCCCATCGACGCGATCCGATGTTTCTTCTCGACGGGACTCGACGCGCTGGTCATGGGCGACTTCATCGTCGACAAGGCATGGCTGCGAGAGGCCGCATCTTCGGCAGGCGGCGAATCCGCGGCCGAAACGGCAATCCGGGCTCACCGCCATGTGCCGGCGGCGGCGCGCGAATCGGCGACGGCATCGGGGCATTGAGGGGGCGCGACGGCCTCGTGGATGATTCGTGTTGTCGTGATGTGGCGGGTTGGCTCGCGACGGCACTCCTTGCAGGGGAACGTGATGGCAGTGCGTGAGGATGCGGGCGTGTTTCGCGCCACGTCGGACAATGAAATTACGTGGCACCAGATGGCGGTGGATCGCAGGGCGCGAAGCGAACTGAAGAAACAACGTGCGGCAGCCTTGTGGATGACGGGTTTGTCGGCAGCGGGGAAATCGACGATCGCCAGCCTGCTGGAGCAGCGGCTCCACGCCCGGGGTTTTCATACCTTCGTGCTGGACGGCGACAATGTGCGACACGGCCTGAACCAGGACCTGGGCTTTTCCGATGCGGATCGCTCCGAGAATATCCGTCGCATCGCGGAAGTCGCACGGCTCATGCTGGATGCCGGCTTGCTGGTGATCGTGTCGTTCATCTCGCCGTTTCGCTCCGACCGTGAATTGGCGCGCCGGCTGGTAGGAGAGGGCGCGTTTGTCGAGATCTTCGTCGAGGCGCCGATTGCGGAGTGCGTTCGCCGCGATCCCAAGGGGCTTTATGCGCGCGCCCTCAGCGGCGAGCTCCGCAATTTCACCGGCATCGACTCTCCATATGAGCCCCCGGAAGCGCCGGAAGTCCGCTTGCAGACCGCCGGCCGGTCGGTTGTCGAGGCGGTCGATACGCTGGAATGCTGGCTGCAGGAAAAGGGATATCTGAATGCATGAATTGAATTCGAAAGCGTGGGACGACGCGCTGGTGTTGGCGCGCTTCGAACTCATCGCGATTGCCGCGGGCGAGGAAATCATGCGCTGCTTCGAGGCGCCTGCCGAATCCACGCTGAAGCACGACGCCTCGCCGGTCACCGAGGCCGATCGAGTCGCCGAAGCGCTGATCCTGCAGGCGCTGGCCGTCTCGTTTCCAGGGGTGCCTTGCGTCGCCGAGGAAGCCGCGTCGGCGGGCGATCTGCCAGCCAGCCTGGGCAGTGTATTTTTTCTCGTCGATCCGCTGGACGGCACACGGGAGTTCATCGAGCGTCGCGACGACTTCACTGTCAACATCGCACTGGTGCGGGACGGGGTGCCCGTCGTCGGCGTCGTGCATGCGCCCGCGAAAGGGCGTTTGTACGCCGGCCGGCCTCGGAATGCGGAGTTGGTCCGGTTCGACAACGGATACGAGCAACGGATCCGGATCGAGGTCCGGCGGTGCGAGGATGCGCCGGTGATCGCGGTGAGCCGATCGCATCTGACGACCGCTACCAGCGACTTCATTGCGCGGATTCCGGGCGCGACGACGACCGCCATCGGCTCGTCGCTGAAGTTCTGTCTGATGGCGGCCGGGGATGCCGATCTTTATCCGCGCTTCGGCCGAACCATGGAATGGGATACCGCGGCCGGCGATGCCGTCCTGCGCGCCGCCGGCGGCAGCGTGCTGACGCTTGACGGCAAACCCTTGCGCTACGGAAAACGGAACCAGCCCACCGACACTGATTTCGCGAATCCCTGGTTCATGGCCGTGACCGGTGACGCATGGGTTCATGCCATACGACCGCGTGATCCGCTGATCCAGCCATCCTGAACACGACGAGAATCGTCGCGCGTCGAGGCGGGCAAGTTTGCCGGATCGCTCCGGCAAATATGCTTGGATATTCCGAAAATTCCGCGTGTAGGATCGAGAAAACTTCCGAGGTCATCATGATCTACTGCGTATTGTTCGAAGACGACGAGGCGTTTGCTCATGCACGCGCCGCCAACATGGAGGCCCACCTGGCCTTCCTGGCCGCCCAGGGCGGCCGGATTCGCGAAGCCGGCCCGCTGGTCGACACATCGACCCGGCTGGCAGCGGGCGGTCTCTGGACGGTCGAGGCCGAATCCGCCGAACGCGTGCTCGACTACATCAGGCAGGATCCGTTCTGGCCGACCGGGCTTCGAAAAGCCTGGCGCATTCTCGAATGGAAGCAGGTCTTTTCCACCGTGGCATCCGAACAGGCCAGCCGTTGAGTGACGCGAGCGCCAGGCTTCATGGGGGGCGAGTCGACGCGAGCCGTGAATTCGACATGACAGGTGAGAAGAAATGATGAAGCGAGAGGCCGTCTTCCTGAAAATCTGGTTGTCGATTTTCTGCACTTCGCTGGCGACCTTCCTGCTGCTGATGTCCTTGTCGGCGGTGGTCATCACGCGCACGGGATCGGCGGCCCTGGCGAACATCGTAGTCCTGACCCAATGGATTCCGGCCGTGCTCGCGCTGCCCCTGATCCGCTCGCTGGTGGCGCGCCGGAATGCACGGCAGTTGCTCGTGCAGGCGGAGTTCGGCGCAGTGCTGTCGATCGTGCTGATTCCCGTGGCAATCGACAATACATTCGCCATGCTGGCACTGTTGATCGCGAAGGGAACCTTCGACAATCTGTCCAAGGTCAGTCGTCCCGTGGCACTGAAGCAGTTGTTCGACGGCAGCGATCTCGCGCGCGCGGCGTCTTACTACAACACCGCGATGCTGGTGGGCGGCGGCGTGGGCTCCCTGATCGGAGCCGCGCTGCTGGGCAGGCTGGCATTGGGCACCATCGTCGCTGTCTGCTGCGCCCTGCACGTGCTGTCGGCGGTCATTTACCTGACGGTGCGCGAGCGACGTCCGGCGGATCGCGCCGCGGCCTCCGGGGCCACCTCGACGCCGACGTCGGAGCAGGAGATCTGGCAGGCGATCGTCTACTTCGTCGCGAGCGTTGCCCTGTTCCAGGGTTTCCACAATATCGCGCGCTCGGTGTTCGCCGTCCATCAGATGCACATGGCGTCCACCGGCATCCCCATTCTTCAGGCGGTCACCAACGGCGCTTATGTGATCGGCGCGTTCGTGGCCGCGCGCGTGAGCCTGGAGAAGGGGCGCTACGCCATGGCGGCGGTGCTGTCCCATGTGTTCGCGCTGCTGACCCTGCTGCCGCTGGTCGTCGTGACGGGGGAGCAGGCCGGGGTGTTCGCCTACGGTGTCTTTGCATTCGGCTTTGAACTCGCGTATTGCGTGCATCTTCGTTACCTGATTCTGGCCGTGCCCGGGGAACGCTTGCCGCGCGTCATGGCCAATGCCAATGCATGGGCGCTGGGGCTGATGCTGTCGTTTTCGATCGCGGGCAGTTTTCTGGCGGAACGTGTCAGCTTCGGCTCACTGGCCTTCGGTACCGGCTTGGTCGCCGTCTGCGTACCGATTGCCATTCAGATCGTGAAAGCCGTCGCGCGGCGCGAACCAATACGATTCAAGGGGGAGGCAGGCTGATGCATATCACATTCGTAGACAGCAATCCGGTGGGACTCAAGGCACTGGCCGCCGCACGTGCGGCCGGCCATCGGATCACCTTCGTGGCCTCCAGGCAGTTCGCCGGCTTGCTGGATCCCGACTCGATGGCGCGTTGTCGTGAACTGGCCGACCGCATCGTCGAGATCGATACGTCGCGCAACGACGCGGAACTCCACGATGCGCTGGTCGCCATCCATCGGGACCAGCCACTGGATGCGGTTGTCACCGCGCTCGAATACTGCGCGGCCTCGGTGGCCCGTTGTGCGCGGCGTCTCGGGCTGGCGGGCACCGATCCCGAGGCCGTGGCGCTTGCCCAGGACAAGGCGGCGGCGCGCGCGCGGATCGAGGCGGCGGGAATGCGGCCGGTTCGCTATCGCGTGGCGGATTCGTTCGAGCAAGCGACGGTTCATGCGCGGGATCTCGGTTACCCGATGATCGCCAAGCCGCTCAGCGGCGGAGCCAGCATTCGCGCCGAGCGGATCGACGATGCCGCTTCGCTGAGCCGGTATTTCGCCTCGCTCGACGTCATGCCGGACGTCCCGCCGGGGCTTGCGGACGCGATTTCCCCGCAGACCCTGCTCGAGGAGTACGTGGAAGGGCCGCTGTTTTCCGTGGAGGTCGCCGCTGCCGGCGGAGAGGTCCTGCCGCTCATGATCTCCGCGCGCAAGCGATGTGCCGATGAGCCCTCGATCGAGCTGGGCACCACCATGCCGGCGCCGGTTCGCCCGCAGACAGCCCGCCAGCTGACGGATTTTGCGTTGCAGGTCGCCAGGCATCTAGGCCTGGATTTCGGCATCTTCCACATCGAGCTGATCCTCGGCCCCAGCGGGCCCGTGCTGGTCGAGGCCAATCCGCGGATCATGGGCGGCAACATGCCGACCGTGTTCGCATTGGCCACGGGGGTCGATGCCTATGAATTGCTCAACGAGATGTATCTGACGCGACGGATGCCGATTCGCTGCCGAGACGTCTCGGCCATCCGTGCAGCGACCACGCGCATGATCGGCGCGGCGGAAGCGGCGACGATCGAGGCCGAGGTCGACCTGGCATGGCAGCGTCCCCTGGCACGCCATGTGGCGGCCTGGCGCTTCGATCCCGCGGTCGGGACACATGTGCGCCGCATGGATAGCAGTTACTGTCCCTATCATTTTCAGATCGTCGCCGAATCGGCCGAGGAATCGAGCCTGCTGGCGGAGTGGATCATCGGACGTACCGCGCATGCCGCGAACCTGAAACTGCGTAGTTCGAGCGAGGATTATCTGTTCTTGTAGGCGTCGCCGTCGCCTCCACGTGGCGGCGGGGCGGTCGTCTTCCCTGTCTGGACGTCGCCAGGCGACCGCGGCCACGCCCGCGATCGCCCATCCTGGGAACTCGGGCGCTCGCGTGCTCTCGTAGCTGTTCGCGCCGATTCAATGCTGCGTCACGGCAGGACTGTCTCCCACGTCGTGCGCCGTTTCTCGTGACACCGGCAGTGTCGCTGCCTGCCGTGCTGCCTCCTCGCCTTCTCCCATCCCCTCCTTGAAGCCCTTGATGGCGCCTCCCAGGTCCGTGCCGAGGCTGCGGATCTTCTTGGTACCGAAGATCAGCGAAACGATCGCCAGCACGATCAGCCAATGCGTGATGCTCAGACTTCCCATGGTCACTCTCCTTGTATCGGGTTCGATCGGTTCCAGGCGCCGATATCTCCGTCAGCGCGTGCGCCGATCCTAAGCGCGATCGGCCCGGCGATGTATCAAAGCTCCTGATGATCTGGCCAAGAAATCCTGATTGGTCATCGGCCTGATGCGTTCCTACTATTGGCGGCACGGAGCGGCTGGCGAGCATCCGATGCCGCGGTGAGCCGTTCATGCCGATGCATCGAACGACGGTTCACCGAGGCACGGCGCCATGCCGCTTCCGATCACAACCCGCGTCACCCGGGAGGTCCCCCGGCACCGGGAAACCATCAAGACGAGATCATCAGGAGAGCAAAACATGACCGATTTGAAACGTCGCAGTGTACTGGTCGGCGCGGCCGCCGGCGCGGTGGCACTCGGTGCGGCGGCAGCCGCCAAGGCGGCCGAATTCGGCAACCCCGACACGCCGGCGCAAGGCGCGATCAACTCCACGCCGATCGCGATCGCCGAGCCGGGTCCGCAGAACCCGCAACTGCGCGACGTGCTGCCCTCGTTCAACAACCCGCCGCCCACCGACGTCGGCGGCATGCCGATCCCGTGGGCCTCGTTCAACATGGCGCACAAGCGCATCCAGGCCGGCGGCTGGGCGCGCGAGGTAACCACCAAGGCCTTCCCGGTGTCGAAGGACATCGCCGGCGTGAACATGCGCCTCGGGCCGGGCGGCGTGCGCGAACTGCACTGGCACCAGCAGGCCGAGTGGGCGATCATGGTCAGCGGCGAGGTGCGCATCACCACCATCGACACGCGCGGCCGCGCCGAGGTGGCCGACGTGGCGGCCGGCGACATCTGGTACTTCCCGCCCGGCCTGCCGCATTCGCTGCAGGGGCTCGGCGACAACGGCGGCGAGTTCGTGCTGGCCTTCGATAACGGCGCGGCCGGCGAATTCAACACGCTGATGGTGTCCGACTGGCTCGCGCACACGCCGCCCGACATCCTCGCGCAGAACTTCGGCGTGCCGGCCGAGAAGTTCAAGGAGATTCCGCTCGAGCAGCTGTGGATCTACCAGGGCGCGAAGGCGGGCCCGCTGGCCGCCGACCAGGCCTATGCCGCCTCGCCCGAAGGCCGCCCCGACCATCCCTTCATCTTCCGCATGGGCGCGATGGCGCCGACCATCTCGACCGCAGGCGGCGAGGTGCGCATCGTCGACAGCCACAACTTCCCGGTCTCGAAGACGGTGGCGGCGGCCCTGGTGACGGTCAAGCCGGGCGGCCTGCGCGAGCTGCACTGGCACCCGGACAACGACGAGTGGCAGTACTTCATCAAGGGCACCGGCCGCATGACGGTGTTCAACACCGGGCCGGCCGCGCAGACCGTCGACTTCAATCCCGGCGACGTGGGTTATGTCGAGAAGAACCTCGGGCACTACATCAAGAACACCGGCAAGGAGGATCTGGTGTTCCTCGAGATCTTCAAGTCGGATCACTTCTCCGAGGTGACGCTCTCGCAGTGGCTCGCCAGCGTGCCGCGCCAGTTGCTCCGGGAGCACCTGCGCGTCGACGACGAGACGCTCGACGCGATCCACAAGCTCAAGCAGCGTCGCGACGTGATCGCCTGAGCGCGCGTCAAGCCACGCGCGCGCCGCGTGCGCGCAGGTCGCCGACCTGCCGCACGGCGCGCGCCGGTTTTCCTCACCCGTATCGAATCGACACCCGCACCCGCAAGAGGCGTTCATCATGCTGATGGCAATCAAACGTACCGCCAGCTACGCGCTGTCCGGCACGGCAAGCACCGCAACCGTGACGGCCATGCGCGATGCGCTCGACAACGAGCGCCGCGGGATCCGCGCGCTGCTGCCGTTCGCGGGGCCGGCCGTGATCGCCTCGGTCGGCTACATGGACCCGGGCAACTTCGCCACCAACATCCAGGCCGGCTCGACCTACGGCTACGAGCTGCTGTGGGTGGTGCTGCTGGCCTCGCTGGTGGCGATGCTGTTCCAGGCGATGTCGGCCAAGCTGGGCATCGTCACCGGCCGCAGCCTGGCCGAGCTGTGCCGCGACAGCTTCCCCAGGCCGCTGGTGATCGCGATGTGGATCGGCTCGGAGATCGCCGCGATGGCGACCGATCTCGCCGAATTCATGGGCGCCGCGATGGGCATCTCGCTGCTGTTCCACCTGGCGCTCGGCTGGGGGCTGCTGATCACGGGCGTGGTCACGGTCGGCATCCTGTCGCTGGACAAGAAGGGCTTCCGCCCGCTCGAGATCGTGATCGCCGCCTTCATCACGGTGATCGGCCTGAGCTACCTGGGCGAGCTCATCATCGCGCCGCCCGACTGGCACGCCGCGATCTTCCACACGGTGGTGCCGCACCTGCGCGACGGCGATGCGCTGATGCTGGCGGTCGGCATCGTCGGCGCCACCATCATGCCGCACACCATCTACCTGCATTCCGGCCTTACGCAGAATCGCGCGCCGGCTCGCAACGACTACCAGCGCCGCAAGCTGGTGCGCTTCTCGAATCGCGAGGTGATGGTCGCGCTCGGCTTCGCGGGTTTCGTCAACCTGGCGATGGTGGCGATGTCGGCCTCGGTGTTCCGCAAGAACGCGCCGGGCATCTCCGACATCGCGGCCGCCTATCACACGCTCACGCCGGTGCTCGGTACCGGTGCCGCGGTGCTGTTCCTGGTTTCGCTGCTGGCCTCGGGCATCTCGAGCTCGGTGGTCGGCACCATGGCCGGCCAGAGCATCATGCAGGGCTTCGTCGGCTTCCGCACGCCGGTGCTGGTGAGGCGCCTGATCACCATGGTGCCGGCCGTGATCGTCTGCCTGTTCTGCAACCCGATGACGGCGATGATCGACAGCCAGATCGTGCTGAGCATCGTCCTGCCGGTGCCGCTGATCGCGCTGGTGGTGCTGTCCTCGCGCCGTTCAGTGATGGGTGGATTTACCGCCAGCCGGAAGCTGATCGCCACGGCGGCCGTCGCCACCGCCGTGATCCTGGCGCTCAACGTAACGCTGATCTGGCAGGCCCTCGTCGCGTAACAGCGCGCGCGTGCGCAGCGCCACCTCTAGGCTCGCGCCGCCCGCGGCGAGCGCGCGCGTTTCCGGAGCGGCGGGCTCGGCCCGCCGGAGATCCATGCCCGTGTGCACCTTGTCGATACCCGTGAAGTGCTCGAGCCGCGCGCCGCCCTCGGCGAGAAGGAATTCGCGGAAATGGACGGCGGCGGGCGGCAGGTGGCGATCCGCGCGATGGATCACGCACCAGCTTCGCCTGCGCGGGAAACCCTGCACGTCGAGCACCACCAGCAGGCCGGCGCGCAGTTCGGACTGAACCGTCTGCGCCGACAGGAAGCTGATCCCCATGCCGGCCATCACCGACTGCTTGATCGCCTCGGCGCAGCCGATCTCCATGAAGCGCGGCGCCGAGGGCAGGGTGCCGAAGGTCTCGTCCGCGACGCCGCGCGTATCGGTGCCGCGTTCCCTGACGATCAGGCATTCGTCGGCGATGCGCGCGTAGGGAATGTCGCGCGCGCCGGCCAGCGGATGATCGGGCGCGGCCACCAGCACGAAGGGGTTGGGCGCGAAGGCCTCGGCGACGATCGCCGCGTCGTCGGGCGGCTGCACCATGATCGCGAGGTCGATCCGGTCGGCGCGCAGCAGGGCGATCAACTGGTCGCGGCTGCGCACCGTCATCTCGGGATCGATGCCGGGCTGCGCGTGCAGGAAGGCACCGATCAGGTGCGGGAAGAAATAGCTGCCCGAGGTGATCAGGCCGACGCGCAGGCATTGCGCGGCGCCGGTCTTCAAGACCGCGAAGGACTGCTCGGCGGCCTTCAGGTCGGCGAGGATCGCCATGCTGTGGCGCAGCATCAGCTTGCCGGCCTCGGTCAGCACGATGCGCTTGCCGACGTGGTTGAACAAGGGCACGCCGGCATGGTCCTCGATCTGCTTGATCTGCATCGAGACGGCCGGCTGCGTCAGATGCAGATCCTCGGCCGCACGCGAAAAGCTCAAATTGCGCGCAACACTTTCGAAAGTCTTGAGTTGGCGAATTGTTATGTTTTTCATATGAAGCCATGTCTCCTATTGGGGAACATTTTTAATGCCTCCTGGTTCGACGCTCGGCGGCTTCCTCGAAGTTTAGACCTACTATCGTAATTCGGCTTGCAAGGGATCACCCTTGCTTGCAGGCTGGGAGAAGCCGTGCAGGTCGCGATGTTTTTAAAAATGGAAAGCGAAATGAAATTATTCGTGCTCGTCATGCACGATTGAATATTACGAGGCGAAGAGAAATCCGGTTTTCAGAAATGCTTACGAAATTCCATTGCTATAAGAAATGGAAATGCCTAAAGCGAGATAATCCGGAGCGTGCCTCGGCGATCCCGGTCCGCCGCATGAGGCGGACCGGGTTTCGAAGCGTGATGGGGCGCTTATTTGGTGAGGTAGAACAGCGCGTCGGTGCCGGTGTTGCGCGGCGACGGCGTCTTGGCGGCAGGCTTGTCGGCGGCGGTGGCCACCGGTGCTTGCGGGGCGGGCGGCGGGTCGTTGCGCGTGCCGGTGTCGGCGACCGGCAGCGTCTGGCTCGCCAGGGCCTTGTCCTTGTTGTCGCGCGAGGAGGGCGTGGAGAGATACCAGAGCGCGTCGGTCGACGCGGTGGCGGCTTTGCGCGCGGCGGCGACGCTCGCGGCGGCTGCCGTGGCGGGCACGGCGTTGCCGCCCGGTACGGCGGGAGCGCGCGTCGGCGCGGCGCCGGCCTGGGTCGAGGTCGAACCAGCGGATTTCGGCGTGATCGCGGCCGGCGCCCGCTGCGCGATGGCCTCGGCCTGGCCGATCTGGAACACCAGCTTCGGCTCGAGCGTGGCGATCACCGCATAAGGCGGCTGCGGATCCCAGCGCAGGATCACGCGGCCGCGCGGCGTGTCGCCGAAGATCGCCGGCACCCGCTTCATGTCGCTGAACTGCACGTAGATGCGGGCGCCGTCGTCGAACACCTGCACCGGCTTGGCGTCGTCGGCGCCCGTCACGGTCCAGCCGAAGTTGTAGGTGCCGGGCGCCGCGTCCGGTGCCGGGGCGGGCGCCGGGCGACGCGGGGTGCTGCCGCTCGCGCCGTTGGCGGGCGCCATCTTCACCTGCGAGACGCCGAGGCTGGCGAACGGATTGTAGGTTTGCGGCGGCGTAAACGAGGGCGGGAGGATAGGCATGGACACATCCTGCGTGCTGGTGATCGATTGCGCGGTGTCGTAGACCTTCTGCGCGTAGGCGAGGCGCTTGTCGGGCGAACTCGCGTTGTAGGCGCCGATGGCGTTCCAGGTCGGCCCGAACTGCTGGATGTTCTGCGACAGGATCCAGGCGCCCACATAGGCATTGGTGCAGGGATCGAGCAGGCTCTGCTGGGTGATGCCCTCGCGCGCGAGGCGCGGCAGCCAGGAGCTGTTGATCTGCATCAGGCCGATGTCGTAGGTCCCGTTGCTGTTGGGGCTGATGACATTGGTGCGCGTGCCCGATTCCACCTGGGCGATCGCGCGCATCAGGCCGACGTTGACGTGCTGGAAGCTGGCCGCGTCGTCGATGCAGTCGGCCCGCGCGAGGCCCGGCATCGCCACCAGCAGGCCGGCGGCGGCCAGCGCGCCTCGGCGCGCGCGCCTGCCGGTCGAGCCCCGTTTTTGGTGCTGCGAGATTCCCATCATGAAACCCGTGCTGATGCCTGTATGTTTTATCGGCCGGGCGCCGCGGCGCCTGCCGGACGGCGGCGCGCGGGCGATTCGGCCGTGCTATGGGCAGCATCGATACTGCGCGATCCGGGGATCGCGGCTCGGCGGGCGTCGGCCCGGACGCCGCCGAGGTCGGTATTTTAGTTTCAGTTGCCGGGCGGATCGAGTGCTTTTCGAAGACGGGGACGGATGATGCCCGGAATCGGGGCGGCCGGGCCGGTGGCGACGGGTTGCTTGGCGGTGGCGGCGATTCAGGGCGCGGGCGGCGGCATCTCGACCACGGCGGGGTGCCTGGGCGTTGCGTCCTCGTGGAACAGGTCGTCGAGGTACTGGAGCAGTTCGTCGGCCTCGACGAAGTCGGGGATCTGGAAATCGGCCGGGCGGCGCTTGCCTTCCGCGCCGAAGTCATAGGCTTGCCAGCGGCCCTGCTGATGCACGATCGAGACGATGCGGCCGAACAGGTTGAAGTAGCGCGCGTGGGTGTTCATGGGGCTCCGGAGCGGGTTCAGGTGCCGGCTCGCCTCGCGAGGCGGGCGCCGAGGTGCTTGCCGTACAGGCCGACGGCCAGCCCCAGCACGATCAGGGCGGTCGCGAGCAGCTTCAGCGGGCCGATCGGTTCGCCGAAGATCAGGGCCGAGCCCAGCATACCGAAGATCGGCACCAGCAGCGACAAGGGCGCGACGGTGGACACCGGGTACTTCCTGAGCAGCAGGTTCCAGACTCCATAACCGAACAGCGTGGTCGGGTAGACCTGGAACAGGATCGAGAACACGGCCTTGCCGTCGAAGTGCGCGAAAGTGGCCGCGTAGACGGCCGCGCCGTGCTGCAGCCAGGCGATCGCGAACAGCGGAAGCGGCGAGAACAGGCTGGACCAGACCAGGAAGGCCAGCACCTCTCGCGTGCCGGACAGCTTGATCACCAGGTTCGCGCCGCTCCAGGCCAGCGCGCCGACGATCACCAGCGCGATGCCGGCCGGCGTGGCGCTGCCGTCGGTGATGGCGATCACGCAGGCCAGGCCGAGCAGGGCGATCGCGATGCCGGCGAACTGGTAGCGCGAGACGGCCTCGCGGAACACGGCGGCGCCGAGCAGGATCGTCAGGAAGGCGCTGAACTGCAGCACCAGCGAGGCGATCCCGGCCGACAGGCCGGCCTGGATGCCGAGGTTGACGATGCCCCACAGGCCGACGCCGAACAGCAGCCCGTAGGCGGCGAGGCAAGACAGCGGCACCGCCGGGCGACGGATGAACAGCACCGCCGGCAGCGCGCTGAGCGTGAAGCGGATGCCGGCGAGCACGAACGGATCGGTCGATTGCAGCCCGAGCTTGATGACCGAGAAGTTGAGCCCCCAGATGGCCGTGACGAGGATGGCGAGCAGCGTATCGCGAAGCTTCATGACGAGGACGATGAGGAGTGGATGGGGACGCGCGCTTGCGATGCATGGTCCCCGATCGGGTTGCGAATCACAACCGGAAAGACTTCATATGCTTATCTCGGCGCGTGGCGACGGGCGGGGCCCGAGCTGAAGAACCAGAACGCCAGGGCCAGCAGGCTGACGCACGCGCCGAGCGCACAGACGCCGGTCCATCCCGCCTGTGCATAGGTCGCCGTCGACGCGATCGAACCGAGGCCGCTGCCCGCCGCGTAGAACAGCATGTAGCAGCCGACCAGGCGCGCATGCGCCTCGGGATGGGTGCGGAAGATCAGGCTCTGGTTGACGACGTGCACGGCCTGGCCGCCGATGTCGAGCAGCACGATGCCGAGCACCAGCGCCGCGATCGAATGCGGTGTGAGTGCGATCGGCAGCCACGACAGGCAGAGCAGCAGCAAGGCGATGCCGGTGACGGCCTGGCCCAGGCCGAGATCGGCGAGGCGGCCCGCGCGCGCGGCGGCCAGCGCGCCGAGCGCGCCCACCAGCCCGAAGGCGCCGATCGCCGTGTGCGACATCGAATAGGGCGGGGCGCTGAGCGGCAGCACCAGCGCGCTCCAGAAGATGCTGAAGGCCGCGAACATCAGCAGGCCGATCGTGCCGCGTACCTGGAGCACACGCTCGCGCAGCAGCAGGCCGAGCATCGATCGCAGCAACCGCGGGTAGCCGAGCCGCGGCCCTGGCGCGGTCGGCCGCGGCAGGCGGGCCGAGAGCACGGCCAGCATCACCAGCGCGATGCCGCCCGAGCCCAGGTAGACCGCGCGCCAGCCCGCGATATCGGTGAGCAGGCCCGCCACCGAGCGGGCCAGCAGCAGGCCGATCACGACGCCGCCTTGCGCCGCGCCGACCACCCGCCCGCGCTCGCCTTCACTGGCGAGGGCCGCCGCGCAGGCGATCAGGCCCTGCGTCATGGCCGTGCCCAGCAGGCCGACGCCGACCATGCCGGCGAGCAGCATGAGCGGGCCGCGCGAGGCGGCAACCAGCACGCAGGCCAGCGCCAGCAACACGAGCTGGACGGCGATCAGGCGCTTGCGATCGAGCAGGTCGCCGAGCGGCACCACGAACATCAGCGCCAGCGCGCAGCCGAGCTGGGTCGCCGTGATCACGCCACCTACATCGGAGTGCGAAATATGAAAGTCACGCGCAATCGAATCGAGCAAGGGTTGGGCGTAATAGACATTGGCGACGCTGGCCGCGCAGCAGGCCGACAGCAGCATGACGATCGACCGGGGCACGGATCGCGGCGGCCGAGGATCGAGCGCGGCTTCCGAAGGCAGGATGGCATTCATGCCGGCAATTCCTCTCATCTGGTTGCAAAATAAAACTTGTCGGAAGTGTAGGGAAGCTTGTTTTAAAATGCAACTTCTTATCCGGCAGGACCGCCGGACGTGGCTTGTCGTGACGCATCGAGGAGGGCGGGATGGCCAGGCAGAAAAGTTTCGCGGATTCGCCATGCCCGGTGGGCCGGGCGGCCGACATCGTCGGCGATCGCTGGATGCTGCTGATCGTGCGCGACGCGTTCGACGGCATGCGCCGCTTCGGCGAGTTTCTCGCCAGCCTCGGCGTGGCGCGCAACATCCTGTCCGACCGGCTCAAGCAACTGGTGGAGGCGGGCGTGTTCGAGATCGTGCCCGCATCGGACGGTTCCGCCTACCAGGAATACGTGCTGACCCGCAAGGGCGAGGGCCTGTTCCCGGTGATCGTGATGCTGCGCCAGTGGGGCGAGGCCAACCTGTTCGCGCCCGGCGAGCCGCATTCGGTGATGGTCGATCGCAAGAGCGGCCGCAAGATCCGCAAGCAGACCCTGCAGCACGAGGACGGCCGGCCGCTGAACGCCGCCAACAGCGCGATCCGCAAGCTCGACGAGCGCTGAGGCGCGGCGGTTCTTTCGTAATAGAATCGGCGGCGTCGCGCTGGCTGCCACACGATCCGGCTTGTCGGGACGATGTCACGGGGCATCGTCCAGGCCCATGCGAACCATCGCCATCATTATTCATAGACCGCCATGAACGTAACCACCTCGGACGACTGCACCGGGATCCTGTCCAACCACCCTCTCGCGAAGCACTTCGTCGTGTTCGGGTATCGCGACGGCGCGTATTCGTCGATCCCCAACAACTTCTTTCGCAACTGGCTCGACGAGGAAGCGACCGAAGGCAGTTTCTATATCGGCCGCGGCTCGGGCCTCGGGGTGGGTTCGATCGCCAAGTACGACGGCGGCCTGCAGAAGCTGAGCCTCGGCAAGTTCGTGGCCGGCGGCCTGCGCCTGCGCTTCCTGCTCAATGGCCAGCACGACATGCGGACCATCTCGACCGCCATGTTCAGCGTCTTCGGCGACGGCCTGCGCAATGCGCCGCCGCCGCAGTATGCCGATACCGTGATCCACAACGACGTCTGGATCGGCGACGAGGCCCTGTTCCTGGGCGGCTCGGTGGTGGAGAGCGGCTGCGTGATCGGCGCGCGCGCGGTGATCCCGCCGAATTTCCGCGCCGAGCCTTACGGGATCTACGTGGGTTCGCCGGCCAGGCTGGTGCGATTCCGCTTCCCGGAGCGGGTGCGCGAGAGCCTGCTCGAACTGGCCTGGTGGGACATGCCGCTGTCGTGGATCAAGCAGCACAACGACGCCTTCCTCGCGGACCTGACGAGCGACGAGGGCAAGGCGCTGGAGATCCTCGCCGAGCTCAAGCGGGCGAAGTTCAGCGCGCTGAGCCAGGGCTGAGCCGCCGGCAGGCGGACGAGGGCATGCCGACGTTCGCGCTGGTCACGTCCGCGCGTTCGCCGGCCGCTGCCCCGGCTGGCGGTAGCCGGATGCGCGCGGTCGTTCCTCAGCCGGCGGCCGGCGTGGCGGGTTCCTCGGCGTAGCGCGCCGAGATGAAATCGATGAAGGCCCGCACCTTCAGCGGCACATGGCGGGAGCGCGGGTAGAGCGCGTAATAGCGGCGCTGCGCGAGGCGGTGGCCGGGCAGGATCGGCACCAGCCGGCCGCGCGCGATATCGGCGCTGACGGTGTGCAGCGTGAAGGCGCCGATGCCGTTGCCCTCCACCGCGAGCGCGTAAAGGGCGGTGATGGCATCGCTGCCGAACTGGCCGTCCAGTGCAATGCTGGCGGTCGTGCCATCGGCGGCCGTGAGCCGCCAGCGAGCGGTGTCGCCGCCGCCGCGATAGACCAGCAGTTCATGCGCGGGCAGGTCCTCCGGCGCGCGCGGCAGACCGCGCCGGGCGATGTAGCCGGGCGAGGCGACCAGCACCTCGTCGGAGCGCGCCAGCGTCTTCGCCACCAGATCCGAATCCGGCAAGTCGCCGCTGATGCGCAGCGCGACATCGAAGCCTTCCTCGATCAGATTGACGAAACGGTCGCTGCACGACACCTCGAGGCGGATCGCCGGATATTCGCGGCGAAACGCGGGCAGCCAGCCCGGCATCTCGAGTGTGCCGACCGATAGCGGCATGCTCACGCGCAGCAGGCCCGACGCGCGGCGATCGTCTTCTGTCACTTCCTCCGCAGCCGCCTCCACGCGATCGAGAATCTCGACGCAGGCCGCGTAATAGCGTTCGCCGGCCGCGCTCAGCGCGAAATGCCGGGAATTGCGATTCAGCAATTGCGCGCCGAGCCGGGCCTCGAGCTGTTTCAACTGGCGCGATACGGTGGAGTGCGTCGTGTCGAGGCGCTCGGCCGCGGCCGTGAAGCTGCGCGTCTCGACCAGGCATCGATAGACGCGCATCGCGTGCAGTTGATCCATGAGGCGGGGCGCTCCGTGGCCGGGAAGTTGGGCGCGAGGCCGTGCCCGGCGGTGCGAGCCCGGCGCGATCGGCATCAGCGCACCGGCAGCGCGAGGATCTCGTCGGTGCCGAGCACCTCGCCGAAGGTATCCTCGATTTCCGCGAGCGCGGCGCGATGCAGCGTGTCCTTGTCGATCGACTGGCCGTTCGCGCGGACGATGCCGCGCGTGGCCGACGCGTCGGATGCTACCACGACGGTATAACCGAGCGGCACCGCATCGCGGGCCGCGCCGGCCACGCAGGCATGCGTCATCAGGCCGGCGATCAGCAGGGTGGTCACGCCGTCCGCCTTCAGCCGCCGGTCGAGGTCGGTGCTGGCGAACACGCTGACCGTGCGCTTCTGCAGGACCGTGTCCGTGGCACGAGGCTGCATCGCGGGCACGAAGTCGACCGTGTCGCCGCCCAGGGCGAACAGTGGCGAACCCGCCGGCGCGACGTGCTGGATCTGGAGCACGCGCATGCCGTGGCGATCGGCGTAGGCGAGCAGGCGTTGCGTGTTCGCGATCGCGCCGGCGATGTCGGCGATCGGCATCCTGCCGTTCAGGTACTCGTTCTGGAAATCGATCACGAGCAGGGCGGTGGATTTCGCATCGAGATGGTCGAGGCTCGGTGCGCCGGCCATGGCGCGGATGGTCGGCGTGGCCGGGGTGGTTCTTGCGTCGGCTGCTGCCGCGCCGGCTGCCGGCAGCATGGAGGCGGCCGAGGCGAGGAGCAGGTGGCGCACGAGGTGGCGAAGGGAAAAGACGGTCATGGCGTTCTCCTGGGATATCGATGGGCGATGGATGGCCTGCACGATAGCGGGAGCGCCGGGTGCGCGGCAGCGCATGGGCGGAACAGGTGCTGTGCGCGGCCTGCAGGCCGCGCATCGGTCATTTGACCGATACCTGCCCGGGTCGGGCTTCTTCATGCTTATGAAAGGCGGGTGATCTATCCTGCCCGATTTCAGGCACCTCAAACCCAGGAGCACAGATGAAACGCATTCATGTCGCCATTCTCGCCGTCATGCTGAGCGGCTCGGCGCTTGCCGCCTCGCCGGCTCCCACCCGCATCCGCGGCACGATCGCGGCGGTCAGCGCCAGCGAGATCACGGTCCACACGACGGCCGGCGCCGACGTGCAGGTCGCGCTGGGCGCCAACACGAAGTACCTGCAGGTGGTGAAGGCCGACCTCGCCAATATCGAGCCGGGCAGCTATATCGGCACCGCCACCAAGAGCACGGGCGCGAACCAGATCGCGCTGGAAGTGGTGGTGTTCCCGCCGGCCATGAAGGGCGTGGGCGAGGGCCATTACGCCTGGGATACGATTCCTGACACCACGCTGTCGGGCGCCGGCACCACCTCCAGCTCGATGACCAACGGCAGCGTGACGGCTGTCGCCGCGCCGTCGAGCACCACCGTCAAGAGCGCGATGACCAACGGCAGCGTCAGCGCGGCCACCGACCAGGGCGGCGTGAAGCGGCTCACCGTCAGCTACAAGGGCGGCGAGCAGGTCGTGCTGGTGCCGCCCACCGCGCCGATCGTCACCTTCCATCCCGCCACCACGGCCGACCTGACCAAGGGTGCCGCCGTGTTCATCAATGCCGCGACGGACCAGAACAAGACCACGGCCGGCGTGGTCGCGATCGGCAAGGATGGGCTGAAGCCGCCGATGTAAGACGGCGGGTCGTCACCGACGTCACCCGCGCCATCCGCCCCCCCGATCAACCGCCAAGGAGCCCGTTCATGCGCCCCCGTTCCCGGTCGCCACGACCCGCGCACCCCGCCCCGATCCGGATCATGCACTGGATCGGCGTGTATGCCATGGGATGCATGATCTTCAGCGGCTGGGCGATCTACAACGCCTCGCCGGACCTGCCCTTCGTGTTTCCGCGATGGACCGGGCTCGGCGGCTGGCTGGGCGGCGCGCTGGCCTGGCATCTGAGCGCCATGTGGCTGCTGGTGATCGACGGGCTGGCCTATCTCGTCTACGGGATCGCGTCGGGGCATTTCCGGCGCGATCTTCGCCTGCCTTCGCCGATGGCGGTGATTCGCGATCTGCGCGCCGCGCTGGCGTTTCGGCTCGCGCATCGGCAGGGGCACTACAACGCGGTGCAGCGCGCGATGTATGTCGGCGTGGTGACGGCCGCGATCGTCCAGGTCGTCACGGGGCTGGCGATCTGGAAGCCCGTGCAGTTTCAATGGCTGGTGGAGTTGTTCGGGCAGTATGCGATCGCCCGCAATATCCATCTCGCCCTGATGTTCGGCATCGTCGCCTTCGTCGTCGTGCACGTGACGCTGGTGGCGATTCATCCGCGCACGCTGGTGGCGATGATCGCCCCGGTGCCGGCGGAATCCGAGGAGCAGCACTGATGGCCGAGCGTAAAACCGTCGCCGTCCGGCAAGAGGACATCAAGGCGGAACTGACTCGCGCGAGCCGGCGCGGCTTCCTGAAACGGACCTTGTCGCTCGGCGGCCTGGCCATGCTGAGCGGCTGCGACCTGTCCACGCATTCGGGCGTCGACGCCGCGCTCGAAGCCATGCTGCGCTTCGACGATCGCGTGCAGGCGGCGCTGTTCGGTTCGCAGCGGCTGGCGAGAACCTATAGCGCGGCCGATATCACGCGCCCGTTCCGCTTCAATGCCTTTTATCCCGATTGGCAGGTGCGCGGCGTGCCCGACAACTGGGCGCTCGGCGTCGCCGGGCGGGTGGCGCGCAAGCAGCCGTGGACCCTGCCCGAGCTGATGACGCTGCCGCAGGCGAGCCAGATCACCCGCCATATCTGCATCGAGGGCTGGAGCCAGATCGGGCAGTGGAGCGGTATCCCGTTGCGCGTGTTCCTGGAGCGAGTCGGCGCGGATCTGAACTCGCGCTGCGTCGCCTTCAAGTGCTTCGACGGCTACTCGACCAGCATCGACATGGCCAGCGCCCTGCATCCCCAGACGATCCTCGCGCTCGATTTCGATTCGAAGCCGCTCGAGCCGCAATGGGGTGCGCCGCTGCGGTTGCGGATCCCGACCAAGCTGGGGTTCAAGAGCGCGAAGAACCTGGAGGCGATCGAGGTTACCAACGTGTTCCCGGGCGGGTATTGGGAGCAGCAGGGGTATGACTGGTTCGCGGGGGTTTGAGGGGGCGGCTCGCCATGTCGGATGAGCGGCGGCAGGAGCGAGGCGATCCATGCGCCAATGCTGCGCGTGCTCGATGCCTTCAAGAATGGGGAGCTTGATCGGGGCCGGTCGCCGGCCTGGGCGTTTCGCGTCGTGTCGCGAGGCGGCGGTTGCGCGGGAGTGTCCATTGATACCACTCCACCAGCCGCTCGGCGGCGTATCGTGCGCGCTCGCTCCAGGTTGCCTCGGTCGCGCGGATCTGGACGTCCTCGCGTTCCAGGGCTTCAGGTGCCCAGTATTTCCGGACTTCGCCGACGGGCAGGAAACGCGTCTCCGTATCAATCGCCCGAAACACCTGGAACTCCGGATCGCCGCCGACTTTGGCCCAGTAGGCCAGCCGCAACAGCTCCCGCGCTGTCTCGACGAGACTCAGGCGATCCGCGAGAAAATCCTCCGCCCGGGCGCGGATCCTTCGACAATGCGTGCGCCACAGATCCACATTCCCGATTCCCGGCGGGACTTCGAATTCCATCGACATGGGCGTTCTCGATTCCATTGAGGGGAAGTGGGGATTGTCGGGGCGCGATCGGCGGGTGTCGAATGCTCAGATGTCGCGGGCTGTTGCCGCATGCACGACAAGGGGCCGAATCCTCCTCGATGCTTGATCACCGCCATCCGTAACCGAACGGCACCGGCGAACGAACTATCGTGATCAGCTACCCCGGAGCCTCCCATGTTCGCCCGTTTCCTTTCCGTCATCTGCGCGAGCGCCGCCAGCTTGCTGGCATTCCCCGCGTTTGCCGACGCGCCTCGCCCGGTCATCATCGAATTGTTCACCTCGCAGGGCTGCTCGTCCTGCCCGCCGGCCGACAGCTACCTGAACGAGCTGAGCGACGCGCGCAAGGACGTGTTGCCGCTGGCCTTTCACGTGACCTACTGGAACCAGCTCGGGTGGAAGGATCCGTTCTCGCTTTCGATTTCCGACGCGCGCCAGGATCGGTATGTGCAGCGTTTCCACGGCTTCGCCTATACCCCCGAACTGGTGGTGGACGGGAAATCCGCCGTGGTGGGTTCGAATCGCGCGGCGGTGGATGCCGCGATCGATCGTGCGAGATCGTCGGCGACGACGTCCGCGAACGTCAGCGCAATGGCCAGCGGCAAGGGCGTGACAGTGTCGATCGGTTCAGGAAGCGGACAGGCCCAGGTGCTGCTGGTGGGTTACGACACGCGTCATGTGACGCCGGTCGGACGCGGGGAGAACAGCGGGAACACGCTCACCGAATCGAATATCGTGCGAGCGCTGGCGAGCATCGGAAGCTGGTCCGGCGCGGCGCTCACGCTGCAGGCGAGTCCCCCGGCCGGGGAGAAGCTGGCGGTTTTGCTCGAGGCGCCCGATGGCACGATCGTCGGCGCCGCCCGCGTGGCGGACGCACGCGGCGAGCCTTCGCGTTGATCGTTTGGAGAGCTGACGGCAGACGAGCCGCGGAACACGGCCGTCTACCGTCTCCAGCAACTGGATGGATCAGGCGAAACGCCAGCAGGGCGCCGGCGCATCCAGTCTCCGGATTATTTCAGGACAGCGGCGCCATCCTGGCCGGCGCCAAGCATCCGCTCCACATACCGCGCAATCATATCGATCTCGAGATTCACCTTCGAGCCCGCCTTCAGGTGCCGCAGCGTGGTGACCTGCACCGTATGCGGGATCAGGTTGATCGAGAACTCGCAGCCGTCCGCGAGATCCTTCACCGCATTGACCGTCAGGCTCACGCCATTGACCGTGATCGAGCCCTTGTAGGCCAGGTACTTGCCCAGTTCTTTCGGCGCCAGCACGCGCAGCTCGTGCGATTCGCCCACCGGCGCGAAATGCGTGACCGTCCCGAGCCCGTCCACATGGCCCGACACGATATGCCCGCCCAGCCGGTCGTGCGCGCGCAGCGCCTTCTCGAGATTGACCTCGCCCGGCTCGCTCAGGCCGACCGTCTTGTTCAGGCTCTCGCGCGATACGTCGACGGTGAAGGTTTCGGCGGTGGTCTCGATCGCCGTCATGCAGGCGCCCTGGATCGCGATGCTGTCGCCGAGCGCGACATCGCCCAGGTCGAGCCCGCCGGCGCGGACCACCAGCCGAACGCCGGCATCGGCCTCGGTGCCGAGCGGTGCGATCGATTCAATGCGGCCGACCGCCGCGACGATTCCGGTAAACATCGTGAGATTCCCGTAAGCAGATTCAGTTGGCCGACGCGGCGGCGAAGCGCGCGAGAATGCGCAGCTCGTCGCCGATCCGGTCGATGGTATGGAATTGCAGGCGCGTGCGCTGTTCCAGCGTGGCCGGCGCGGCGAGATTGAACATGCCGGCCGCGTTGTCGCCGAGCAAGGTCGGCGCGACGTAGATCAGCAGCTCGTCGACGCAGCCTTCGCGCAGCAGCGAGCCGTTCAGCTTGTGCCCGGCCTCGACATGCAGCTCGTTGATGCCGCGCTTGCCGAGCGCCTGCAGCAGGGCCGGCAGGTCGACCTTGCCGTTCGGGCCGGCCAGCGGCACCACCTCGGCGCCGCGGTCGCGCAGGGCGGCGGCGCGGCCTTCGCCGGCCGCGTCGAGCTCGCCGCAGAAGATCAGGATCGGCGCGCCGCTCAGCAGTTTCGCCTCCAGCGAAACCTCGAGCCGGCTGTCCACCAGCACGCGCAGCGGCTGGCGCGGCGTGTCGATGCCGCGCACCGTCAGTTGCGGATCGTCCTCGCGCACCGTGCCGATGCCGGTCAGGATCGCGCAGGCGCGTGCGCGCCAGGCGTGCCCATCCGCGCGCGCGGCCTCGCCGGTGATCCACTGGCTCTGGCCGTCGGGCAGCGCGGTGCGGCCGTCCAGCGAGATGGCCGACTTCATGCGCACCCAGGGCTGGCCGCGCGTCATGCGCGACACGAAGCCGATGTTCATCTCGCGCGCTTCCTGCGCGAGCAGCCCGCAGCGCACGTCGATGCCGGCGTCGCGCAGCATCCCGAGGCCCTTGCCCGAGACCAGCGGGTTCGGGTCCTCCATCGCCGCCACCACCTTGGCCACGCGCGCGTCGATCAGGCCCAGCGCGCAAGGCGGCGTGCGCCCGAAATGGCTGCAGGGCTCCAGCGTCACGTAGACGGTCGCGCCGCGCAGGTCGTGGCCGCGCGAGCGCGCGTCCTTCATGGCCTGCACCTCGGCGTGGTCCTGGCCGGCCGGCTGGGTGTAGCCCTCGCCGATCACCACCTCGTCCTTGACGATCACGCAACCCACGCGCGGGTTCGGCGAGGTGGTGTACATCCCGCGCGACGAGAGGTCGAGCGCGCGCTGCATATGCGCGAAATCCGATTCCGAGAACATGCGCGTCTCCCTATCCGGTGGTCAGGCGGCAGCCAGGGCGCCGAAGGCGCGGCGCGCGGCGGCGAGCGTTGCATCGATCACGGCGTCGTCGTGCACGCTGGAGACGAAGCCGGCCTCGTAGGCCGAGGGCGCGAAATACACGCCCTCGTCGAGCATCAGGTGGAAGAAGCGGTTGAAGCTGGCGATGTCGCTCTTGGTCACCTCGGCGAAGCTGGTCGGCACCGCCTCGGTGAAGTAGAGGCCGAACATCGCGCCGATCGCGTCGGTCGCGAACGGCACGCCGGTAGCGCGCGCCTCGGCGGCGAGGCCGTCGGCCAGGCGCTGGGTCTGCGCGGTGAGCGCCGCGTAGAAGCCGGGCGCCTGGATCAGTTGCAGGGTCTTGAGGCCGGCGGCCACCGCGATCGGGTTGCCCGACAGCGTGCCGGCCTGGTAGACGCCGCCCAGCGGCGCGAGCTGGGCCATGATGTCGCGACGTCCGCCGAACGCGGCCGCCGGCATGCCGCCGCCGATCACCTTGCCCAGGCAGGTCAGGTCGGCCTGGATGCCGTAATGCTGCTGCGCGCCGCCGAGCGCGACGCGGAAGCCGCACATCACCTCGTCGAAGATCAGCACGGCGCCGTGCTTGCTGCACAGCGCGCGCAGCGCCTGCAGGAATTCGGGGGTGCCGCGCACCAGGTTCATGTTGCCGGCCACCGGCTCGACGATCACGGCGGCGATCTCGTCGCCGAACGCGCCGAAGGCTTCCTCCAGCGCCGCCACGTTGTTGTACTCCAGCACCGTGGTGTGCTTGGCGATGTCGGCCGGCACGCCGGCCGAGGTCGGGTTGCCGAAGGTCAGCAGGCCGGAGCCGGCCTTCACCAGCAGGCTGTCGGCGTGACCGTGGTAGCAGCCCTCGAACTTGACGATGCGGCTGCGGTTGGTGAAGCCGCGCGCCAGGCGCAGCGCGCTCATGGTCGCCTCGGTGCCGCTCGACACCATCCGCACCTGCTCGATGCTGGGCACCAGCTTGCAGATCTCCTCGGCGATCTCGATCTCGGCCTCGGTCGGCGCGCCGAACGAGAAGCCGTCGGCCAGCACGCGCTGCACCGCCTCGAGCACCTCGGGATGGACGTGGCCGACGATCATCGGGCCCCACGAGCCGATGTAGTCGATATAGCGCTTGTCGTCGGCGTCCCAGAAGTAGGGGCCCTGAGCCCGGGACACGAAGCGCGGCGTGCCGCCGACCGAGCGGAAGGCGCGCACGGGCGAGTTGACGCCGCCCGGGATGGTGCGCTGGGCGCGTTCGAAGAGCGTTTGATTGTTCGACATGGATAGGTCCTGCTAGACGGAGGCGGCAGCCGGGCGGGCGCGGCGGGGGCCGCATCTTCCGCGCCGGATGCGGACGAAACGATCGTCAGATTGTACCGAAGAGTCGCCGGGGCGGTTCTGGCGCGGCCCGCCCGGCCCTCGCGCGGGGTGGGGCCTGCCGGGCCGCGGACGAGGGCGGGGCGGGTGCCTCAGAGCCTGGGCGGCTTGCGCTTGCCGGTCAGTTCGGCCCAGCGTTTCTCCAGCGCGCCCTCGGCGATGGGCTTGATCGAGGTGCCGGAGGTCTGGGCGTCCCAGGTCTGCACCGAGAACGGGTGGACGCGCAATGCGTCGCGCGCGATCACCACCTCGCCGTGGCCGTCGACCAGCCAGTCGTAGACGAAATCGATGCAGAGCCGGTAGCCGCGCTTCGTGTTCGGGTCCGCCACTTCGTAGGGCGCGCGCGTCACGTAGCCGGAGCCGAATACGCCCTTCGGCTCCTGGGCGACGCGATGCAGGAACACGCGGTCGCCGGGCAGGATGCTGCGCGAGAAACCGCAGCCCCAGACGTCGCGCACGGCCTCGCCGGCGCGCACGCGCGCGGCCACCTCGGGCAGCTCGGGCCAGGGCCATTTCTTGGGGCTCCAGATCAACAGGAAGGCAGTCATGTCGGGGCAACGGGAGAACGGAAAGAAGACGGGAAGCGAGCCCGGCGGCGCGCGCGCACGCAAAGCGCGAGCTTACCCGATCGCCCGCGCGCGAGTGGCCGACCGACACGCCAAGGCCCGGCGCGCGGCGTGGGCTTGGACTCGCGAAGCCGGGCTCGCGCGTACAATCGTGGCTTCGCGGCGGCCGCCCGGCCGTCGTTCAAACCGAGTCGGGCCGCGCGGCGCCTAGCCGTGCGAGGTCCCGGCCGCACGCGAGAATTCCCATGTCGAACGCGATACGGCGCCGGCCCGACGCCCGGTTGATCATGCTGCTCGGTGCGCTGGCCGCGTGCGGGCCGATCGGCACCGACATGTACCTGCCGAGCATGCCCTCGGTGGCCGAGAGCCTGGGCACCAGCGCATCGGCGGTGCAGTGGACGCTGACCAGCTTCCTGTCGGGCTTCTCGCTGGGCATGCTGCTGTATGGGCCGCTGTCGGATTCGCTGGGGCGCCGCCCGGTGCTGCTGGGCGGGATCGTGCTGTTCACCGTGGCCGGCGCGGGCTGCTTCGTGGCGCCGTCGATCGGCAGCCTGATCGTGCTGCGCTTCCTGCAGGCGCTCGGCGCGGGTGCCGCCTCGGTGCTGTCGCGGGCGATCGCGCGCGATGCGCACGAGCCGGCCGACGCGGCCAAGGTGCTGTCGATGGTGGCGATCGTCACCTCGGTCGGCCCGCTGCTCGCGCCGCTGCTGGGCGGCCAGATCCTGCGCTTCGCCGGCTGGCGCATGGTGTTCGTGGTGCTCACGCTGTTCGGCATCGGCTGCACCATCGCGGCCTTCCTGAAGGTGCCCGAGACCTGGCCGAAGGAGCGCCGCAAGTCCTCGGCGATCCTGCAGTCCTTCATGGCCTATGGGCGCATCCTGCGCGATCCGGTGGCCTGGGGGCACATGCTCTGCGGCGGCATGGCCTTCGCCTCGATGCTCACCTACATCACCGCCACGCCCTTCGTCTACATCGAGTATTTCCACGTCTCGCCGCAGCATTACGGCCTGCTGTTCGGCCTGAACATCGCCGGCATCATGATCGGCAACTTCATCAATACCCGCGCGGTCGGCCGCTTCGGTTCGCTGCGCCTGATCTCGGCGGCCTCGCTGATCAGTTGCATCGCCTCGTTCTGCGTGGCCTTCTTCTCGCTGACGGGCATCGGCGGGCTCTGGTCGATCGTCGCCGGCCTGTTCTTCGTGGTCGGCGTGATCGGGCTGTTGTCGGCGAACTGCTCGACCGACCTGATGCATCGTTATCCGCACAACGCGGGCGCGGCCGCGGCCGTGTTCGGCGCGATGCAGCTCGGCCTGGGCGCGGTCGCCAGCGCCGTGGTGGGGCTGCTCGCCGACGGCACGCCGTTCGGCATGGGCGTGACGATCGCGATCACCGGCGCGCTCTGCTTCCTGGGGCGCCGGCTGGTGATCCGCTGGCACGGCCGGCCGGTGCGCGGCGACTGAGTTCGCGCGGCGCGCTCGCTCGGGTTCGCGACCGCGAGTCAAAAGCAGCCAAAAACAAAGGGCCGGCGCCCGAAAGCGCCGGCCCTTCGTGTTTCCGGCCGTTCATCGCGGCTACCGCCGCCGGCCGCGTTCAGTCGCGCGTGGCCGGGGCCGCACCGTGGCTGAGCCAGTCGAGCACGTCGGCCGATTCGTCCTCGCCGGCGCGCGCCTTGGCCTGCGCGACCGCCTCGGTGATCTCGGCGTTCGGCGCGGCGCGCCGGATCGCGACGCCCACCGCGAGGATGTCGATCATCACCAGGTGCAGGATCCGCGAGATCATCGACAACTGCGATTCGCGCATCTCGATGTGATCGGTCTCGAGCGCCACGGTGGCGCGCTTGGCCAGCGGCGTGTTGCTGGAGGTGATCGCGATCACCTTGGCGCCGGCCTGCATCGCCACGTCGAGCACGCGCAGCAGCTCGGGCGCGCGGCCCGACTTCGACACCGCCACGATCACGTCGCCCTTGCCGAGCAGGGCGGCCGAGGCGGCCTGCATGTACAGGTCGCCGTAGGCGATGGTCGGGATGCCGAAGCGGAAGAACTTGTAGTGCGCGTCCTGGGCCACGATGTTCGAGTTGCCCAGGCCGTAGAACTCGATGCGCCGCGCATTGTTGAGGATGTCGATGGCATGCTCGACGTGCTCGAAGTTCAGGTGCTCGCGCAACTGCAGGATCGCCGACACGGTGTTGTCGAGCACCTTCGCGCCGAAGTCGGTGGCGGTGTCGCCCAGGTGCACCTGGCTGTGGCTCATCGGGATCGTGCCGGTCAGGCCGGTGGCCAGCTTCAGCTTGAAGTCCGACAGGCCCTGGCAGCCCAGCGAGCGGCAGAAGCGGATCACGGTCGGCTGGCTGACGTCGGCCTTGCGCGCGATGTCGACGATCGGGTCGTTGATGATCGAGCGCGGGTGATTGAGCGCGAGGTCGGCCACGCGTCGCTCGGCCGGCGTCAGCGCATCGCGCATCTGGCGGATCCGCTCGAACACCGCCGAGGAGGCGCCGCCCGAGCGGTTCGACAGTTGCTCGGCGAGGATCGCCGAGACGCCGAGGAAGGCCGGGTAGTCGGCCGTGATCAGGTAGGTCGGCACGTTCGCGCAGTAGTCGGAGAAGCGGCCCTTCGACTCGAAGCGCTCGCGAAAGCGCGACTTCAGGAACAGCTCGCCGAGCTTGAGCACCACGCCGCCGCCGATGTACACGCCGCCGAGCGCGCCGAGCGTGACCGCCAGGTTGCCGGCGAAGGTGCCGAGAATCGCGCAGAACACGTCGACCGCCTCGAGCGCGAGCGCGTCGCCTTCATGCGCGCGATCGACGATCTCGGGCGTGCCGAAGTTGGCGGGCACGCGCTTCTTGTCGCGACCGGCCAGCGCGCGATAGACGATCTCGATGCCGGGCCCGGCGCACACGCGCTCGAACGAGACATGCGGCCACTTCTTGCGCGCGTACTGCATGACCAGGTCCTCGCGCTCGTCCATCGGCGCGAAGCTGGCATGACCGCCCTCGCTGCCCAGCGCGATCCAGCGGTCGTCGGCGGGGATCAGCCCCGACACGCCCAGGCCGGTGCCCGGGCCCATCAGGCCGATCACGCTGTTCTGGCGGCGCGTGCCGCCGCCGATCTGCTGGCGCTGCGCGTCGGTCAGGCCCGGCAGGGCCATCGCCAGCGCGGTGAAGTCGTTGACCACCAGCAGCGTGTCGAAGCCCAGCGCGCGGCGCGTGGCCTCGATCGAGAAGCTCCAGTCGTGGTTGGTCATGCGCACCTGGTCGCCGTCGACCGGGTTGGCGATCGCGATCGCCGCGTGGTTGACGCGGCCGATCTTGACGTCCTTCAGATACTTGCGGATCGCATCGGTCAGCGTCGGGTAGTCGGCGCCGGGATAGACGCGGATCTGCGTGATCTCGCCGGGGCCGATCTCGAGCGCGAAGCGCGCGTTCGTGCCGCCGACGTCGGCGAGCAGGCGCGGGCCGTCGGCGTGCTGGCCGGCAGCCGGTTTAGTTTGCGCACCAGTAGACATCGAGCTGGGTCCCCTTGTCGTTGGCCAGTTGGGAAATTGCGTTGCGCTGCGGCGCCGCGGCGGCGGCCTCCAGCACTTCGCGCTTGCGGGCGCCCGCGATCAGCAGGAACAGTCGGTCGACGCGGCGCAGCGCGTCGAGCGAGAGGCTCACGCGCGGATGCGGCGCGGCGCCCGGGTGCACGGCGAGGTAGCGCTCGGTGGTCGAGATCGCCAGCTCCCATTCGGGCGCGTCGGCGAAGATCGAGGCGGTATGGCCGTCCTCGCCCATGCCGAGCACGGCGACGTTCGGCAGCCGGTAGGCCGGGTTCGCGTTGAGCGCGGCGACCTGCGCCTCGAGCGTGGCGGAGGTGTCGACCAGCGGCAGGAAGCGCGCGCCGGCGGCGGCGTTCTGGAGCAGCGTGTCGTGCACCAGTTGCGCGTTGCTGGCGCCGTCGGTGTCGGCCACCCAGCGGTCGTCGACCAGGCTCACGTCCACGCGGGCCCAGTCGAGCTCGGCGGTGGACAGGGTTTGCAGGAACGGACGCGGGCTGGTGCCGCCCGACACGGCGAGCGTCGCGCGTGCGTGCTCGGCGAGCGGCGCGGCCAGCGCCGCGCGCACCGCCTGCGCGAGCGCCTCGCACTGCGCTTGCGGGCTTTCGAATGCGTGAAGCTCGATCACTTCTCCTCCAGGCTGCTTTTATTGAATTCGGTGGTCATGCGGGGGACTCCGGCGAGTCGCGGCCGGGGCGGGCCGCGTCAGGCATGTTGCAAACGCGTGTTTCAGTTCTCTTCCTCGAGCCAGCAGGTGCCGTGCTGCGCGAGCATCGCGCTGGCCGCCGCGGGGCCCCAGGTGCCGGCCGCGTAGGGCTTGGGCGGCTTGAGCGATTTCTGCCATTCGTTCTGGATCGGTTCGACCCAGCGCCAGGCCGCCTCCTGCTCGTCGCGCCGCACGAACAGCGCCAGGCGCCCGTTGATCACGTCGAGCAGCAGGCGCTGGTAGGCCTCCATCTGGCCTTCCTTGAAGAACTGGTCGAAGGCCAGGTCGAGATGCACGCTGGCCAGGTTCATGCCCTCGCCGGGCTGCTTGGCCAGGCAATACAGGCGGATCGTCTCGTTGGGCTGCAGGCGGATCACCAGCCGGTTGGTGCCGGCGCGCAGCGCATTGGGGCCGAGCGCGGAATGCGGCACCGCGCGGAAATTGACCACGATCTCGGCGACGCGATCGGCCAGCCGCTTGCCGGTGCGCAGGAAGAAGGGCACGCCGGCCCAGC
The DNA here is from genome assembly GCF_011753035.1 of Burkholderia sp. Ax-1720. Classification (NCBI taxonomy): domain Bacteria; kingdom Pseudomonadati; phylum Pseudomonadota; class Betaproteobacteria; order Burkholderiales; family Burkholderiaceae; genus Burkholderia; species Burkholderia sp. Ax-1720. The sequence goes on from NZ_VWWK01000002.1 coordinate 92,521, forward strand.
GCCAGTTCTCGATCTCGACCTTCAGCGCCACGTAGGTTTCGGTGTTGCTGTCGGGCTTCACGCCGGGTTCGGTGGCGTAGCCGGGCACCGGGTTGCCCTTGATGGTGCCGGCGTGATACTGGCCGCGCACCGCCACCTTGCTGATGTCGCGCGGATCGATCGGCTTGAGCGCGCGCAGCACGCGCAGCTTCTCGTCGCGCACCGAATCCGAATCCATCGAATGCGGCGGCTCCATCGCGATGATCGAGAGCAATTGCAGCAGGTGGTTCTGCACCATGTCGCGCAGCGCGCCGGTGTTGTCGTAGAAGTCGCCGCGCGCCTCCACGCCCAGTTCCTCGGCGATCGTGATCTGGATGCTCTCGACCCATTCGCGGCGCCACAGCGGCTCGAACAGCGCATTGCCGAAGCGCAGCGCGAGCAGGTTCTGCACCGGCTCCTTGCCGAGGTAGTGGTCGATCCGGTAGATCTGGTCTTCCGCGAAGATCTCGCCGACCGCGTCGTTGATCTCGTTGGAGGAGGCCAGGTCGTAGCCGAGCGGCTTCTCCAGCACGATGCGCGCGCCCTCGCTCAGGCCGACGCCGGCCAGCGCCTTGCAGATCGGTTCGAACAGGGAAGGGCCGGTGGCCAGGTAGAACACGCGCGTGCCGGGCAGCTCGCCGATCGCCTCGCGCAGGACCTGGTAATCCTCGGGGCGGCCGAGATCGACGTTGAGATAGTCGATGCGTTCCAGGAACCGCTTCCAGGCGGCTTCGTCGAAGGCGCTGCCGGAAGCCTTCCTCGCATGTGGCTTGACGTGCTCCTCGACCCAGCCGTGATAGCCGGCGCGATCCGCATCGTGGCGCGCGACCGCGACGATGCGGCCGGACTCGGCGAGCATGTTGGCGCGATGGGCCTCGAACAGTGCCGGCAGGATCTTGCGCATCGACAGGTCGCCGGTGCCGCCGAACAATACGAAGGTGAAGCTGCTGGAATCGTTTTGCATTGTCTCCGCCCGGTTGGAAATGCGCGTACCACGGCATGGATGGAAGCCGCCTGGCTGGGCCGTTCCGACGGGCGCGGACGGCGGCAAGCGGAGCCGTAGTGCGATAAAAATATTTTTGACACTGAATTGTAGTTTAACTACAATCCGCCGCAAGGGGTAGACCCGGAAGAAGAAAAAGAAGCGCACACGATGGATGTCGGGGAAGCGCGCTCTTCGGACGGGACGGCCGGTGCGGCAGCGCGCCGAGACCGCATGTTAAAGGACATTGGCGAAACGCATCACGAGCCGGTCCGCGACGGCCCCGAGGTTCGGCGCCGCGCGGCGGCGGGACCGGAACCAACAGATCAGAGGAGACACTCTTTGAATCTCGATCCACTCAGTCCCTGAGCGCCCGCGGCCGGCCACGGCCCGACCGTTTTCCGGTCGTTCGCGGCGCGATATCCCGGTTGTTTCGTTTCGCAAGTTCCTGAGCAAGCCGGCTCTCGCACGCACGAGAGCCTCACGAGTCGGTTAATCCAAACTGGAGGAGATGAGTAATGAAAGTTCGCGCGATGATGGGCGCGCTGTGCGCCGCAGGCCTGATGATCAGCGCCGCCACGGCGCAGGCTGCCGAGAACGTCACGGTGCTGCACTGGTGGACCTCGGGCGGTGAATCCAAGGCGGTCGGCGTGCTGAAGGACGACCTGCAGAAGCAAGGTTACGTGTGGAAGGACTTCGCGGTGGCGGGCGGCGCGGGTGCCGCGGCCATGACGGCGCTCAAGACCAAGGTGATCAGCGGCGACGCTCCGTCGGCCGCGCAGATCAAGGGCCCGCTGATCCAGGATTGGGCGGACCAGGGCGTGCTCGTCAACATCGACTCGGCCGCCGGCGACTGGGGCAAGAACCTGCCGCCGGAAATCGACAAGATCATCAAGTACAAGGGCCACTACGTGGCGGCGCCGTTCTCGGTGCACCGCGTCAACTGGCTGTACCTGAACAAGGCCGCGCTCGACAAGGTCGGCGCCAAGGTGCCGACCACCTGGCCGGAATTCTTCGCCCTGGCCGACAAGCTCAAGGCCGCCGGCATCCAGCCGATCGCGATGGGCGGCCAGCCGTGGCAGGACCTGACGCTGTGGGAGGACGTGGTGCTGTCCGAAGGCGCCGACTTCTACAAGAAGGCGATCGTCAACCTCGACCCGGCCACGCTGGGCTCGCCGAAGATGCTCGACGTGTTCAACACGGTGCGCAAGATCCAGGGTTACTTCGATGCCGGTCGTAACGGCCGCGACTGGAACCTGGCCACGGCGATGGTGATCAACGGCAAGGCCGGCATGCAGTTCATGGGCGACTGGGCCAAGGGCGAGTTCGAGAACGCCGGCAAGAAGTCGGGCAAGGACTACATCTGCGCGCCGGTGCCGGGCACCTCGAGCGCCTACACGTTCAACGTCGACTCCTTCGTGTTCTTCCAGCAGAAGGGTTCGGAGAACGCCACGCCGGGTCAGCTCGCGCTGGCCAAGACCATCATGACGCCGGACTTCCAGGAGCAGTTCAGCCTGCTGAAGGGCTCGATCCCGGTGCGCCTGGGCGTGAAGATGGACAAGTACGACGACTGCGCGAAGAAGTCCTACGCGGATGAGCAGACCGCGCTGAAGGCCGGCGGCTACGTGCCCTCGCTGGCCCACGGCATGGCGCAGGGCGATGCCACCGCCGGCGCGATCAGCGACGTCGTGACCAAGTTCATGAACTCGCAGCAGGATCCGAAGGAAGCCGTCGCCGCGCTCGTGAAGGCCGCGAAGGTGAAGTAAAGGCAGCACGGGCGAGGCCTGGCCTCGCCCGTACCGTCGCAAACGGGCCGGCCGCATGCGGCCCGCGCCGTACCCGATGCCGCGCGCCTCGCCCCCAAGGCGGCGGCACCCTCGTTCCAGGAGTCGAATCAAGTGGCTGCCCCTCTCAGCGGAAACGAACCCGGCCGCGCTGACGTCGCCCGCCGCACGTCGCCGCTCTCGGCATTGGCCGATCGCTGGATACCGAAGCTGGTGCTCGCACCCAGCATCGCGATCGCCGTGGTGTTCATCTATGGCTTCATCGTCATCACCGGCTACCTGTCGCTGACCAAGTCGCGACTGCTGCCCAACTACACCTTCGACGGTTTCGGCCGCTACACGGACCTGTTCCAGAACGACGTCTGGTGGACCTCGGCCGCCAACCTCGGCTGGTTCGGGATTCCCTTCATCGTGCTGTGCGTGGTGCTCGGCCTGTTCCTGGCGATCCTGCTGGACCAGCAGATCCGCAACGAAGGCGCGCTGCGCGCGGTGTTCCTGTACCCGATGGCGCTGTCCTTCATCGTCACCGGCACGGCCTGGCAGTGGATCCTGAACCCGGGCCTGGGCCTGGAGAAGGTGCTGCACGACTGGGGCTGGACCAGCTTCTCGTTCAACTGGCTGGACGATCCGGACAAGGCGATCTTCTGCGTGGTGATCGCCGCGGTCTGGCAATCGACCGGCTTCGTGATGGCGCTGTTCCTGGCCGGCCTGCGCGGCGTGGACGGCGAGATCTTCAAGGCGGCCCAGGTGGACGGCGCGACCCTGCCGACCATCTACCGCAAGATCGTGATCCCGAGCATGCGCCCGGTGTTCTTCTCGGTGCTGCTGATCCTCTGCCACATCACGATCAAGACCTTCGACCTGGTGGTCGCGCTGACCGCCGGCGGCCCCGGCACCTCGTCCTCGCTGCCCGCCATGTTCATGTATACCTATTCGTTCAATCGCGGACAGCTCGGCGTCGGCGCGGCCTCGTCGGTGATGATGCTCGCGACCGTGGTCGCGGTGCTGGTGCCGCTGATGTATATGGAATCGAGGAGCACCCGCAATGCAGCCTAAGATGACGATCAGCCGCGCCGTCATTTACGCGGTGCTGATCCTGTTCGCGATTTACTTCCTGCTCCCGCTGTACGTGATGCTGTCGACCTCCTTCAAGGATCTCGACCAGCTGCGTACCGGCAACCTGCTGACGCCGCCCACCAGCTGGACCATCGATCCCTGGCTCAAGGCCTGGGGCTCGGCCTGTACCGGCGTGCGCTGCGACGGCATGAAGCCGTTCTTCTTCAACTCGCTGAAGATGGTGATCCCGGCCGTGCTGATCTCCTCGCTGATCGGCGCGTTCAACGGCTACGTGCTCACGCACTGGCGCTTTCGCGGCGCCGACGCGCTGTTCACGCTGCTGCTGGTGGGCTGCTTCATCCCGTTCCAGGTGATCCTGCTGCCGATGGCGCGCGTCGAGGGCTACTTCGGCCTGGCCAACACCACCGCCGGCCTGGTGCTGGTGCACGTGGTCTACGGCATCGCCTTCACCACCATGTTCTTCCGCAACTTCTACGTGAGCGTGCCGGCGGAACTGGTGAAGGCCGCGCGGATCGACGGCGCCGGCTTCTTCACGATCTTCACGCGGATCCTGATGCCGGTCTCGCTGCCGATCTTCATGGTCTGCCTGATCTGGCAGTTCACCCAGATCTGGAACGACTTCCTGTTCGGCATCGTGTTCTCGGGCGTCGATTCGATGCCGATCACGGTGGCCCTGAACAACCTCGTGAATACGTCGACGGGCGTGAAGGAATACAACGTCGACATGGCGGGCGCGATCATCGCCGCGCTGCCCACGCTGCTGGTCTACGTGGTCGCCGGCCGCTACTTCGTGCGCGGCCTCACGGCGGGCGCGGTGAAGGGCTGATCCGCGGCCAGTATTCCTGAACGAACCGGCCGCGCGGGCACATGTCCCGCGCGGCGAGCAGAACCGACGCGGCGCGAGACGCCGCACCTGAGACAGAGGATTCACAGCATGGCAAGCCTTTCCATCCGTGACGTGTACAAGACCTATCCGAACGGGGTGCCGGTCCTGAAGGGCGTCGACATCGACATCGAGGACGGCCAGTTCCTGATCCTGGTCGGCGGTTCGGGCTGCGGGAAGTCGACGCTGCTCAACATGATCGCCGGCCTGGAGACCGTCACCAAGGGCGAGATCCGCATCGGCGGCAAGGTCGTCAACGATCTCTCGCCGAAGGATCGCGACATCGCGATGGTGTTCCAGTCGTACGCGCTCTACCCGTCGATGACGGTCAAGGAGAACATCTCCTTCGGCCTGAACATCCGCAAGGTGCCCAAGAACGAGCAGAAGCAGATCGTCGATCGCGTCGCCGCGATGCTGCAGATCGAGCACCTGCTCGACCGCAAGCCGGGCCAGCTCTCGGGCGGCCAGCGCCAGCGCGTGGCGATGGGCCGGGCGCTCGCGCGCGATCCTTCGCTGTTCCTGTTCGACGAGCCGCTCTCGAACCTCGACGCCAAGCTGCGTATCGAGATGCGCGCCGAGATCAAGCTGCTGCACCAGCGCCTGGGCACCACCATCGTCTACGTGACGCACGACCAGATCGAGGCGATGACGCTGGGCGACCGCATCGCGGTGATGAAGGACGGCGTGGTCCAGCAGTTCGGCGCGCCGCAGGACATCTACGATTCGCCCTCGAACCTGTTCGTGGCCGGCTTCATCGGCGCGCCGCCGATGAACTTCATCAACGGCCGGGTTGTGGAGCAGGGCAGCGGGGTGGGCCTGGAGATCGATACCGGCGCCTCGCGCGGCGTGCTGAACCTGCCCTTCGAGCGCTCGAAGATGAACGGCCACGTGGGCCGCGAGGTGATCCTGGGCCTGCGCCCGGAGCGCATCACCGACGCGCGCAATGCCCATGACGGCCAGGCTTCCTCGCTGCAGCCGATCGACGTGGTGGTGGACGTGACCGAGCCGACCGGCCCGGATACGCACGTGTTCGCCCAGGTCAACGGCAAGCGCATCGTGAGCCGCGTGCACCCGGCCGCGAACCCGCAGCCGCAGCAGCAGCTCAAGCTGCTGTTCGACGTCTCGAAGGCGGTGGTGTTCGATCCGTCGACGGAAGCGCGGATCGCCTGAGCCTGGCGCGGCGAAGGCCGTAGCGAAAAAAACGGGCCGCCCTTGGGCGGTCCGTTTCGCATGGGCGGCGCGGTGCTCGACGCCGCCGCCGCGCCATCGATTCTCGACGCGGCTTCAGCGCACCTCGCGCGGCGTGCCGCGATCGCTCTCGTTGAGCAGGCCCAGCATCGAGGTCGGCTGCAGCAGCACCAGCACCGCGCCGGCGCCGCCGTCGTTGCCGCGCGCCTCGCAGAAGGCGATCACTTCCTCCTTCTGCACCAGCCAGGCCCGTACCTTGCCCTTGAGCACCGGCTCCTTGCCGACCGAGCCGAGCCCCTTGCCGTGGATCACGCGCAGGCAGCGCAGCCCCTTCTTGCCGGCCTCGCGGATGAACACGGCGAGCGCCTCGCGCGCCTCGTCGCGGCGCATGCCGTGCAGGTCCAGCTGGGCCTGCACGATCCAGGCGCCGCTGCGCAGCTTGCGCACCACTTCGCGGCTGATGCCGGGGCGGTGGTAATAGAGGCTTTCGTCGGAGTCGAGCAGCGTCTCGGGGTCGAATTCGTCGGACAGCGTCTCGCTGAGCACCGCTTCCTCGTCGAGCTGGGTCTGCTTGGGCACCGGCTGCGGCGGCTCGCGGCGGGCAGGCACGCGCGGCGGCGCGGCCAGCGGCGTGATCGTGCCGATCTCGTTGCGGAACAGGTTGGCGTTGAGCTCGGCCTCGCGCGTCTCGCGCGCGACCTGCACCTGCTGCCTGGCGCGCCGCTCGGCCTCGCCCTTGAGCGAATCGCGCAGGGCGCCGAGGCCGGCCAGGCCGCCCTGGAGGGCACCGGGCTCGGGTTTCGGCACGATCGGCTCGGCCGCTTTGGCCGCGGGGGCGGCGGCGCGGCGCTTGGCCGGGTCGCTCGGATGGGGCTGGTTCTTCGCCATGATGGTCTACGGATCGAAGGTGGGGCGGGAATGAAAAAGGCCGCTGCGCGGGGCAGCGGCCTTCGGAAGGCCAGGCGGGCTGCGGCGCGTGGCGACGCTATTGTAACGTCGCCGCGCACGGCCCGGCCGGCCGCCGGCTTACTTCGCGTCGTGCAGGCTTTCCAGGTAGCGCTGCGCGTCGAGCGCGGCCATGCAGCCCGTGCCGGCGCTGGTGATCGCCTGGCGGTAGATGTGGTCCTGCACGTCGCCCGCCGCGAACACGCCCGGGATGTTGGTGGCCGTGGCATTGCCGGCCAGGCCGCTCTTGGTGACGATGTAGCCGTCCTTCATCTCGAGCTGGCCCTGGAACAGGTCCGTGTTCGGCTTGTGGCCGATCGCCACGAACACGCCCTGCAGCGTGAGCTGCTCGGTCTCGCCGGTGCCGGTGTGCTTGATCTTCACGCCGGTGACGCCCGAGTCGTCGCCGGTCACTTCGTCGAGCACGTGGTTCCACTTGATCTCGACCTTGCCTTCCTTTTCCTTCTCCAGCAGGCGGTCGATCAGGATCGGCTCGGCGCGGAACTTGTCGCGGCGGTGGATCACGGTCACTTTCTTCGCGATGCCGGTCAGGTAGAGCGCTTCCTCGACCGCGGTGTTGCCGCCGCCGACCACCGCCACTTCCTGGTTGCGGTAGAAGAAGCCGTCGCAGGTCGCGCAGGCCGACACGCCCTTGCCCATGAAGGCTTCTTCCGAGGCCAGGCCGAGATACTGGGCCGAGGCGCCGGTCGAGATGATCAGCGAGTCGCAGGTGTATTCGCCCGAATCGCCGATCAGGCGGATCGGCTTTTCCTCCAGCTTGGCCGTGTGGATGTGATCGAACACGATTTCCGTGTTGAAGCGCTCGGCGTGCTCCAGGAAGCGCTGCATCAGTTCCGGGCCCTGCACGCCGTTCGGGTCCGCCGGCCAGTTCTCGACGTCGGTCGTGGTCATCAGCTGGCCGCCCTGTGCCAGGCCGGTGATCAGCAGGGGCGACAGGTTGGCGCGGGCGGCATAGACGGCCGCGGTATAACCGGCGGGGCCGGAACCGAGAATCAGGACTTTCGCGTGTTTGGGCGTGGACATGTGCAGGATCCGTTAAAAGCGGCCGGGCGCCCGGATGACGTGGCGCTCGGCAAGGCGGCATGCCGGCCCGGCCGCGCCTTGCGCGCCGGGGACGATGCCATAGATGGGTACCAGACGCGCATTATAAAGGGGCGTTTGCTGCACTGCCGAACCGGCGTTTTTATCGCGCCGATAGCATGCCTCGATCGACGGGTTACCGTCATTTACACTTGCCCGGTCGCGGCTGCGTTTACAATAATTGCGATCGAACGATCGGCGGCCGGCCCGACGTGGCCGCCTCTTCTACACGGATTCATGGCAAAAGCTCCCTTTACGGCTCAGGCGCAGGCGCTACCGCATCGTATGTCGCGGCTGTTCGTCGAGATTCGCTGGATTCTGCAGGTCGCGGTGTTCGCGTTCCTGCTGATGGCGCTCCTGAGCTACAGCCGTCGCGACCCGAGCTGGACGCATGCGGTCCAGATCGACCACATCTCGAACTGGGCCGGGCGCGTCGGCGCCTGGACGGCCGATATCCTGCTGCTGCTGTTCGGCATCTCCGCCTACTGGCTGGTGGTGCTGCTGGCGCGCCGGGTGGCCGCCAACTACCGCCGCATCACGCGCCACGAGGCGCTCGACGAGGAACCGCCGGCCCGCCCGATCGGCTGGCTGGCCGAGGGCTTCGCCTTCGTGCTGGTGATGCTCGCCAGCGACGGCATCGAGGCGCTGCGCATGTGGTCGCTGAAGGTGCCGCTGCCGCGCGCGCCGGGCGGCGTGGTCGGCGAGATGGTCGCGCGCGGCGTCTCGCACGCGCTCGGCTTCACGGGCGGCACCCTGTTCCTGCTGGTCGCGCTCGCGATCGGCCTTTCCCTGTATTTCCGCTTCTCCTGGCTGTCGGTCTGCGAGCGCGTGGGCGACGCCATCATCAACGCCTTCACGCTGGCCAAGCTGCGCCGCGAGGCCGAGCGCGACCGCAAGCTCGGCGAGGCCGCCGCGGTGCGTCGCGAGGGCAAGGTCGAGGAGGAGCGGGTGCGCATCGAGGAGCACGAGCCGGTCACCATCGTGCCGCCGATCGTCACGCCGGCCAAGTCCGAGCGCGTCGAGCGCGAGCGCCAGGTGCCGCTGTTCACCGACCTGCCGGGCGACTCCACCCTGCCGGCGATCTCCCTGCTCGATGCCGCCACCCAGTCCCAGGAGGCGATTCCCGCCGACACGCTGGAATTCACCTCGCGCCTGATCGAGAAGAAGCTCAAGGACTTCGGCGTCGAGGTCGGCGTGGTGGCCGCCTATCCGGGCCCGGTGGTGACGCGCTACGAGATCGAGCCGGCCACCGGCGTGAAGGGCAGCCAGATCGTCGGGCTCGCCAAGGACCTGGCGCGCTCGCTGTCGCTGGTGTCGATCCGCGTGGTCGAGACGATTCCCGGCAAGAACTACATGGCGCTGGAGCTGCCGAACCCGCGCCGCCAGACCGTGCGCCTGTCCGAGATCCTCGGTTCCGAGGTCTATGCCGCCGCGTCCTCGGCGCTCACCATGGGCCTGGGCAAGGACATCGGCGGCAAGCCGGTATGCGCCGACCTCGCCAAGATGCCCCACCTGCTGGTGGCCGGCACCACCGGCTCGGGCAAGTCGGTGGGGATCAACGCAATGATCCTCTCGCTGCTCTACAAGGCCACCGCCGACCAGGTCCGGCTGATCCTGATCGACCCGAAGATGCTGGAAATGAGCGTCTACGAAGGCATTCCGCACCTGCTCTGCCCGGTCGTCACCGACATGCGCCAGGCCGGCAACGCGCTGAACTGGACCGTCGCCGAGATGGAGCGCCGCTACAAGCTGATGAGCAAGCTCGGCGTGCGCAACCTGGGCGGCTACAACAACAAGATCGACGAGGCCACCAAGCGCGAGGAGAAGATCCCGAATCCGTTCAGCCTGACGCCCGAGGATCCCGAGCCGCTCGGCCGCCTGCCCAATATCGTGGTGGTGATCGACGAGCTGGCCGACCTGATGATGGTGGTCGGCAAGAAGGTCGAGGAGCTGATCGCGCGTATCGCGCAGAAGGCGCGCGCGGCCGGCATCCACCTGATCCTCGCCACCCAGCGCCCCTCGGTGGACGTGATCACCGGCCTGATCAAGGCCAACGTGCCGACCCGCATGGCCTTCCAGGTGTCCTCGAAGATCGACTCGCGCACGATTCTCGACCAGATGGGCGCCGAATCGCTGCTCGGCATGGGCGACATGCTCTATCTGCCGCCCGGCAGCGGCCTGCCGGTGCGCGTGCACGGCGCCTTCGTGTCCGACGACGAGGTGCACCGCGTGGTCGAGAAGCTCAAGGAGCACGGCGAGCCGAACTACATCGAGGGCCTGCTCGAGGGCGGCGTGGCCGACGGCGAGGAAGGCTCGGCCGGCGCGGGAACCGGCGAGGGCGGCGACGAGTCCGATCCCCTTTACGACCAGGCCGTCGAGGTCGTCGTCAAGAACCGCCGCGCCTCGATCTCGCTGGTGCAGCGCCATCTGCGCATCGGCTACAACCGCGCGGCGCGATTGCTCGAACAGATGGAGCAATCGGGGCTCGTGTCGGCCATGTCGTCCAACGGCAATCGCGAAATCCTGGTGCCGGCCCGCGACGCGGAATGACGCCGCGTCGGCGCCGGCCCGCCAATCAGGGAGAAACCCACCCCATGCAAGCATTCTCGTTCGTGCAGTTCCCCGCGGTTCGCCGCTTCGTCGCGGCGCTGGCCGGCGCCTCGCTGATGGCGGTCGCCTCGCAGGCCTTCGCGGGCGGCACCGACCAGCTCAAGGCCTTCATCGCCCAGGTCAAGACCGCCAAGGGCGGCTTCACCCAGCAGATCGTCAAGGCGCCGTCCAAGGGCGCGAGCGGCGCGCTGCCGACCGTCAAGCCGACCGACAACTCCAGCGGCAGCTTCGTGTTCTCGCGCCCCGGCAGGTTCGTCTGGTCCTACGAGAAGCCGTACCAGCAACTGCTGCAGGCCGACGGCGACACGCTCTACGTCTACGACAAGGACCTGAACCAGGTCACCGAGCGCAAGCTCTCGGGCGCGCTCGGCGCGAGCCCGGCCGCGATCCTGTTCGGCAGCAACGACATCGAGAAGAACTACACGCTGCGCGACGCGGGCGAGAAGGGCGGCATCGACTGGGTCGAGATGCAGCCGAAGTCGCAGGACACGCAGTTCCAGCGCATCGGCATCGGCTTCAAGGGCGGCACGCTGGCGGCGATGGAACTGCACGACGTGTTCGGCAACGTCACCCTGCTGACCTTCACCAATATGCAGACGAATCCCGCGCTGCCGGCCGATACCTTCCGTTTCGCGGTGCCCAAGGGCGCCGACGTGATCAAGGGCTGAGCGCCGCGCTCGGTGCCGGGACGGGCCTGCCAGCGATGGCAGGCCCGTTTCGTTTCGCGGCACCCGGCGGCGCGGCGCGAGGCGCCGGGCGCGCCGATGTCGCGGCGAGCCGCCATCCTGTCCGATCGGCCGAGGGCGGGTGGCGCGCCCGGCTGTCATAATGTCCGGCTGGCGCGGCGATGGACGCCGCGCCGGTCATTGCAGGAGTCGAGGTCCATGTCCGACCTGTTTGAAATCGAACCGCGCCGCCCGCTCGCGGAGGCGCTGCGCCCGAAGACGCTCGACGAGGTGATCGGCCAGACGCACCTGCTCGGCGAGGGCAAGCCGCTGCGGCTCGCGTTCGCGTCGGGCCGGCCGCATTCGATGATCCTCTGGGGCCCGCCCGGCGTCGGCAAGACCACGCTCGCGCGGCTCACCGCGAATGCCTTCGATTGCGAGTTCATCGCGCTGTCGGCCGTGCTCGGCGGCGTGAAGGACATCCGCGAGGCGATGGAGCAGGCCAAGGACACGCTGCATCGCAACGGCCGGCACACGATCCTGTTCGTCGACGAGATCCATCGCTTCAACAAGGGCCAGCAGGATGCGCTGCTGCCCTTCGTCGAATCGGGGCTGGTCACCTTCATCGGCGCGACCACCGAGAACCCGAGCTTCGAGGTCAACTCGGCGCTGCTGTCGCGGGCCCAGGTCTATGTGCTGAAGTCGCTCGACGACGCGGAGATGCGCCAGTTGCTGGTGCGCGCGCAGCAGATCGCGCTCGACGGGCTCAGCTTCGAGGACAAGGCCGTCGATACGCTGATCGGCTACGCCGACGGCGACGCGCGGCGCTTCCTGAACCTGCTCGAGCAGGCGCAGACGGCGGCGTTGTCGGCGCGCACCAACCGGATCGACGCCGATTTCGTCTCGAACGCGATGACGCTGAATGCGCGCCGCTTCGACAAGGGCGGCGACAACTTCTACGACCAGATCTCGGCGCTGCACAAGTCGGTGCGCGGCTCGAATCCGGACGCGGCGCTCTACTGGTTCTGCCGCATGCTCGACGGCGGCGCCGATCCCAAGTACCTGTCGCGACGCATCGTGCGAATGGCCTGGGAAGACATCGGCCTGGCCGATCCGCGCGCGATGCAGATGGCCAACGACGCGGCCGCCACCTTCGAGCGGCTGGGCTCGCCCGAGGGCGAGCTGGCGCTCGGCCAGGCCGTGATCTACCTGGCCTGCGCGGCCAAGAGCAATGCCGGCTACAACGCCTTCAACGCCGCCATGGCCTTCGTGCGGCAGGACAAGTCGCGCGAGGTGCCGGTCCATCTGCGCAACGCGCCGACCAAGCTGATGAAGGAGCTCGGCTACGGCCACGAGTACCGCTACGCGCACGACGAGCCGAACGCCTACGCGGCCGGCGAGAGCTACCTGCCCGAAGGCATGCGCGAGCCGCGCTGGTACCAGCCGGTGCCGCGCGGGCTCGAAACCAAGATCGCCGAGAAGCTGAGCTGGCTGCGCGAGCTCGATCGCGAGGCCGGCAAGCCCGAATAAGTCGCGTGATGCGCGGCGGGGCCGCCGGGCCGCCACCGCCGTGCGTTAGAATCCGCGTTTCACACAACGATTTTTCCAAGTCCTCCCATGCTCGACATCCAGTTGCTGCGCAAAGACCTCGACGGCGTCGCCAAGCGCCTCGCCGATCGCGGCTACATCCTCGACGTCGCCAGGTTCTCCTCGCTCGAGGCGGATCGCCGCGCGATCCAGACCCGCACCGAAGAACTGCAGGCGCGCCGCAACAGCCTGTCGAAGCAGATCGGCGCGATGAAGGGGCGGGGCGAGGACACCTCGGCCGTGATGGCCGAGGTCGGCGGGATCGGCGACGAGATGAAGAGTTCGGCCGCCAGGCTCGACGAGATCCAGGGCACGATGCAGGCGCTGCTGCTCGAGATGCCGAACCTGGCGCACGAGAGCGTGCCGGTCGGCAAGGACGAGGCCGGCAATGTCGAGGCGCGTCGCTGGGGCACGCCGCGCAGCTTCGATTTCGAGGTGCGCGACCACGTCGACGTCGGCACGCCGCTCGGCCTCGATTTCGAGACCGGGGCGAAGCTCTCGGGGGCGCGCTTCACCATGCTGCGCGGCCCGATCGCGCGCCTGCACCGGGCGCTGGCGCAGTTCATGATCGACACGCACACGCTGCAGCACGGTTATACGGAAACCTATTCGCCGTATATCGTGAACCCGGAAATCCTCTACGGCACGGGGCAGTTGCCGAAGTTCGCCGACGACATGTTCCGCGTCGAGAAGGGCGGCGAGGAAAACACCGTCACGCAATACCTGATCTCGACCTCGGAGATCACGCTGACCAACACGGTGCGCGATTCGATCGTCGACGCCGCGGCGCTGCCGATCAAGCTGACCGCGCATTCGCCGTGCTTCCGCTCCGAAGCGGGCTCGTATGGCCGCGACACGCGCGGCATGATCCGCCAGCACCAGTTCGACAAGGTCGAGATGGTGCAGATCGCCGCGCCGGATGCGTCCTACGCGGCGCTCGACGAGATGGTCGGCCACGCCGAGGCGATCCTGCAGAAGCTCGAGCTGCCTTACCGCGTGATCACGCTGTGCACCGGCGACATGGGCTTCTCGGCCGCCAAGACCTTCGACCTGGAAGTCTGGCTGCCGGCGCAGAACACCTATCGCGAGATCTCGAGCTGCTCGAACACCGAGTCGTTCCAGGCGCGCCGCATGCAGGCGCGCTTCCGCAACGCGCAAGGCAAGCCCGAACTCGTGCACACGCTGAACGGCTCGGGCCTCGCGGTCGGCCGCACGCTGGTGGCCGTGCTCGAGAACTACCAGAACGCCGATGGTTCGGTGACGGTGCCCGTCGCGCTGCGTCCGTACCTGGGTGGCCTGGAGAAGATCGAGCTGCCGGGCTCGGCGGCCTGAGGTCGCGAATCGGGTGCCGCTGCGTGAGGAAATCGCGCGCGGCATCCTCGTCAGTCCGGCCGAGAAATTTTTTGCGAAAAGGGCTTGGAAAGACGGAAAGAGTTGTTCTATAATCTTTGCTTCGCCGGGACGAGACCTACAGAACGGCGAAGCAGTAGAAGGAAAGGTGGCAGAGAGGTCGAATGCGCCGGACTCGAAATCCGGTGTACGGTTATACCGTACCGTGGGTTCGAATCCCACCCTTTCCGCCAGAATGCAAACCCCTCGAAGCCGAAAAGCTCGAGGGGTTTTTTCTTTGCCGCGCGGGTTTTCTCCGGCCTTTAGCGGGCGCGATTCGTTCTCCCCGTAGAAATCGAAAAAACTAAAGAAGTCCGGGGAGATGGCGTCGGATTTTTGAGATCTAGGCCTTGGGGCCCTTGTCGCGTGATTTTGGTTCGACACCGAGCTCGCGCAACTTTTTTCTCAACCGCATGTTTTCCGCGAACAACGCGGCCAACGCAATCAGCGTCAGCACTGGAAACACCCATTCTCCGCCGATGCGAAAAACGGCCCACGCGGCGACCATCAGCGCGAGGGCGGTGACGAGCAGCGCAATGCGATCGAACAAGCAGTTCATGCCGTCCTCGCTTTGCGCTGGCGCATACGAAAGCCGTAGGCATGTCGCGCGGGCCCGTCGATCAGCACTTCAGGATTGCGCCGCATGAAAGCAAGGATAGATGCAGGCACTGCAACGCGTGTGTTGCTCGACCAACTCCGGACCACCGCTGGCACTGCCGAACTGTTCCTGCAAGACAATGACGCGTCGGCGGCAATGATCAGGCTTCCGATCACCGCGCCGACGTAGCCGGCTGCCAAGATAGCGCCAGCGACCATCAGCGCCTCGAGTCCGGTTGTCGCGCCAACCAGTTCGGAGACAGTTGCGTCGGCGCCGAGCGTCTTGATGGCGCCCAGCATGGTGGACGCCGTGCCAATGGCTGTCTGGAGTGTCACGAAAAGGCCATTTGGCACAGGCATGTTCAATGCAACCATGTCTTGCTCAAACGCCTTTGAGAATGTCGTGCAGGTCAATCAGGTCACCCTTTTGAAGGGGCATCGCAATTCTAGCAACTTCGATCACGTCGGCCTGTTCGGGGCCGTGTGATGGGCGATGCCGGTATGTCGTTGGTGTCGTGAGCCTGTTTGTCCCTCGGTGCAACGACGCGCTCAACGTCGAGCGTCCGTCATCTAGCTGAGTCGACTCATCGATTGCAACGGGTTGGGTTGAGGTTTTTGTCGAGGCTGCAGTTTGCAGTCTCCGCAGCCTCTTTTCAGGTGACCTGTTGACGCGTCCTCGACCATTCGCATGGCGCGGGAAATCGGACGGACATGTGCGAAGGCAGGCGCTGGCCAGTCGACATCCGCCCGATCGCGTTGCTGAACTAACGAGGCATGGCTCATCGACAATAGGTGACTTTCCAGTCTCGATTGTTGCGTTGCGGCATTTCGCCGAGTGAATCCTTTTGAAACCCCCATCGTGACTACCGATTCACACTCGGAAATCCCTGATCGAAAAGCCATTCTCCATCCTTGTAACGCGCTGAAATCCAGTGTGCGCCGCAGCATGATTTTTCATCGCCCGCATCTCGATTTCAGGCTTTTCCAATTCGCTCGATCGTTTGAAAATAACGATTTGACTCATACCCCGCTTTCGGTTGAAGCTAATAGCTTGCTGTCCGAAGGATGTCCCTGCATGAGTTCGACTTTGACCGTCCGCCGTATCGCCGCCGACCAGGGCAGCGTGTATCGAGAGCTGCGCGCTGCGTCGCTGCGCGAGCCCTATGCGCCCGGCGAAGCGCCCGAGGCGGAGCTGTCCGTCGACGCCGACGCGGCCGATGCGATTGCCGCGCAGCGCGCGAGTTCCGATCAGTCCACCACCTTCCTGCTCTATACCGAAGGCCATCCCGCCGGCATGATCGGCGCGTATCTCGACAACACGCCCGAGCGGCGCGCCTTCGTCAGCGAGCTGTGGGTCGCGCACGCGGTGCGGCACCTGCGCGGCGGCGTGCTGCTGGTCAACACCGCGCGCGACTGGCTGGCCGGGCAGGGCGCGACCGAGATCTACGCCTGGATCGCCGAGCAGAACCGCAACGCGATCCGCTTCTACGAGCACATGGGCTTCACCAACCTCGGCGAGCATGCGCCGGTCGCTCGCGTGCCGGGCGCGATGAAGTCGCTATTCGTCTGGCGTTTCGGTGCCTGAGCCTGCCGCCGCGCGCCGATTCCCGCCTCGCCTTTTCGCCTGCCGTCGCCGTCTTTCCCAAAACGCCCATCGCGCCAGCCCCGGCGCCCTGAAAATGATGGCCGCCTGCCCGGACGCCTGTAAAATACGCAAAAATTTTTTGCAGGACGTCCATGTCGCTTAAAAAATCGCCATTCTTCGAGCTTCGCAGCGGCTCGGTCGACTCCCTGCTGTTCGTCGTCAAGACGGCGGACCTCGATGTCCTGCGGGCCGAACTGGTCAAGCGTTTCGAAGCGACGCCGGAATTCTTTGCCGACGACGTGGTGGCGATCGACGTGCGGCGCCTGGCCGAGGACGAGCGTGTCTCGCTCGACGCGCTTCGCACCATGCTGAACGACGTGCGGATGCGCCCGATCGGCGTGGTCGCGCAGCCGGAGCAGCAGGGCTGGGCCGCCGCAGGCGGGCTGCCGCTGCTGGAGGCGCGCGATCGCCGGGCACCGACCGCCAAGCCGGCGCAGGACGAGGCGCCGGCGGCCGAGGTCTCGGCGGCGCCGGCCGCTGGCGTGGCCGAGGTGTCGGCCATCGCGGCGGAACCGGCTGGCGCGGCTTCAGGGGCTTCCGCTGCTTCGGCGGCGGCCTCGGGCGGCGCGCCGCAGACGGTGGTGATCGACCGGCCCTTGCGTTCGGGCCAGCAGATCTACGCGAAGGGCGACCTGGTGGTGCTCGCGCCGGTCAGCAACGGCGCGGAGGTGATCGCCGAGGGCAACATCCACGTCTATGCGCCGCTGCGCGGCCGCGCGCTGGCCGGCGTGCTCGGCAATCACGACGCGCGCATCTTCTGTACGTGCCTGGAGCCGGAACTCATTTCGATTGCCGGTATCTATCGAACCACGGAGAACCCGTTGCCGGCCGAGGTGGTCGGCAAATCGGTGCAGATCCGGCTCGAGGACGAAAAACTGATGATCGAGCCGTTGCGGCTGACCTGAGCGCGAGCGCGCGACGCGGCAACGGATCGATCGGACCTCATTGACGAACACAGGGTAGGGTAATGGCAAAAATCATCGTGGTGACTTCGGGCAAGGGCGGTGTCGGCAAGACGACGACGAGCGCGAGCTTCGCCTCCGGGCTCGCGCTGCGCGGCCACAAGACGGCCGTGATCGACTTCGACGTCGGCCTGCGCAATCTCGATCTCATCATGGGCTGCGAGCGCCGCGTGGTGTACGACCTGGTCAACGTGATCCAGGGCGAGGCGAACCTGAACCAGGCGCTGATCAAGGACAAGAAGTGCGAGAACCTGTTCATCCTGCCGGCCTCGCAGACGCGCGACAAGGATGCGCTCACGCGTGAAGGCGTCGAGAAGGTCATCAACGACCTGATCGCGATGGATTTCGCCTACATCGTCTGCGATTCGCCGGCCGGCATCGAGTCGGGCGCGCTGCACGCGATGTACTTCGCCGACGAGGCGGTGGTGGTGACCAACCCGGAAGTGTCCTCGGTGCGCGACTCGGACCGCATCCTCGGCATCCTCGCCTCGAAGACCAAGCGCGCGGCCGACGGCGGCGATCCGATCAAGGAGCACCTGCTGATCACGCGCTACAACCCGAAGCGCGTCAGCGAAGGCGAGATGCTCTCGCTGGAGGACATCGGCGAGATCCTGCGCATCAAGCTGATCGGCGTGATCCCGGAATCGGAGGCGGTGCTGCATGCCTCCAACCAGGGCCTGCCGGCGGTGCACCTCGACGGCACCGACGTCGCCGAGGCCTACAAGGACGTGGTGTCGCGCTTCCTCGGCGAGGAAAAGACGATGCGTTTCGTCGACTACTCGAAGCCGGGCCTGCTGCAACGCCTTTTCGGCAGCAAGTAAGGGAGGCGCATCATGTCGATCCTGTCGTTCCTCCTCGGGGAGAAGAAGAAGTCCGCCGCCGTCGCGAAAGAGCGCCTGCAACTGATCATCGCGCACGAGCGCATCGGCGGCCGCCCGCCGGCGGACTACCTGCCGGCGCTGCAGAAAGAACTGCTCGACGTCATCTCGAAGTACGTCAAGATCTCGAACGACGATATCCGCGTCAGTCTCGAGCGTCAGGACGACCTCGAGGTGCTCGAGGTCAAGATCGAGATCCCGCAGGCCTGAGCGTGATCCGGGCGCGCCGCGCGATGCGGCGCGCCGCCCGCCGCCTGGTTTCCTCCGCCATTCCCGGCTCCTCCCGCCGTTTCCCCAAGTCCTTTCCAGCGCTCCATCGGACGCGTCGCGCCGAGGGTGGCTTTCATTCGGATTGCCGCTCTTACCAGCTGTTGCACTTTGACCCCCGCCGTAATACGGCCGCTGTAGGCGGCCGACGAGGCTCGCGCATTGAACCGGTACGCACTGAACGCGTATCCGAATCGATCACAAGGAGGTCACCATGATTCGCACTGCTGCCCGTTATCTGGTTCCGCTCGCGCTGGCCCTGACGGCTTTCGGCACTACCGTCGCGCCGCTCACGGCGAGCGCCGCGGAAGTCGTGATCGTCGCGCCGAGCGCACCGCCGCCGGTGCGCTACGAAGTGGTGCCGGCGGCGCGCGTCGGCTATGTCTGGGATCGCGGCCACTGGAACTGGGAACATGGCCGCTATGTCTGGATCGGCGGCCACTGGGAGGCCGAGCGGGTCGGCCTGCATTGGGCGCCGGGCCACTGGGCACCGCGCGGCCCGAACTGGGTCTGGGTGCGCGGCCACTGGGCCTGATGTGGGAGCACGATCATGAAACGAACCCTGTTCGTCGTCGCGCTCGCGGCGATCGTGCTGGCCGGCTGCGTGGTCGTGCCGGCCCGGCCCGTGTACTACCATCCGGCGCGCGTCGTCGTGTATTGACGCGGCCGGCGTGTCAGCGCGGCGGCGGCTCGTCCGCCTCGCGCGGCGCGGCAGGGGGCGAGGCGCCCCGCGCCGCTTCCGCCTCGACTTTGTCGTCCGGTGCCGATGCTTCGTCATCCTTGCTTTCGGGCTGCGCGTCGTGGTCCGCCGACGCCTCGTGCGGCGCGCCGGCGTCCGCATCGCGCAGCCGGCGCAGCGGATCGGCCGGCGACGCTTCGGCATCCTCGGCATTGGTCAGGCGGTCGTCGTCGTGCGCGGCGGGCGCCGGCTTTTCCGGGCTCGCGGCGGCTGCCGGCGGCGCGGCCGGATGCAGGTAGCGATGCGCGAGCGCTTCATAGAGCGGCGGCACGAACAGCCGCGAGACGCGGCTCGAGATCAGCGCGGTGGCCATCAGCGAGATCACCAGCGCATGGCCGTTGATCATCTCCATCACGATCACGAAGGAGGTGATCGGCGACTGCGTGACGGCGGCCAGGTAGCCGACCATCGCCAGCGCGATCAGCAGCGCCAGCGGCATGTCGCCGAACACCAGGTGCAGCAGGTTGCCGAAGCCGGCGCCGATCGACAGCGAGGGCGCGAAGATCCCCCCCGGGATGCCGGGCAGGTAGGACGCGACCATCGAGATCATCTTGGTGAGCGGGTAGAACAGCGAGAGCTGGCTGTGGCCATCGAGCAGGCCGCGCGCCTCGACGTAGCCGCTGCCGAAGGTGGTGCCGCCGGACAGCAGGCCCACCACCGCGATCACCAGCCCGCACAGCGCCGCGAACATCACGGGCCGGCCACGGTACATCGCCAGCAGGCGGGCCGGCAGCCAGCGCCCGGTGTTCAGCAGCAGCCAGACGAACAGGCCGCCGGCGATGCCGGTGAGCACGGCGGTGGCCAGCACGGCGAGCGCGACCAGGCGCGGAAACTGCATGCCGGCCTCGATGGTGCCGAAATAGGTGTAGTTGCCGTTCATGCCGAGCGCGATCACGCCGGCGATGATGATGGCCGTGATCAGCACGCCGCTGGCGCGCGCGGAGAAGCTGCGCGTGAGCTCCTCGATGGCGAACACGATGCCGGCCAGCGGTGTGTTGAAGGCAGCCGACAGCCCGGCCGCGGCGCCGGCCAGCACCAGTTGGCGTTCGATCAGGGCGTTCGAGCGCGGGTAGAAGCGGCGCAGGTTGAACATCAGCGCGGCGCCGATCTGCACGGTCGGCCCCTCGCGGCCGATGGTGAAGCCGCCCAGGATGCCGAGCAGCGAGATCAGCACCTTGCCGAACAGGATGCGCAGCGTGAGCAGGCGCGAGCCGAAGGCGGCAGGGCTGGCCTGCAGGGTGGCGATCACCTGCGGGATGCCGCTGCCCTCGGCGCCGCGGAAGAAGCGGCGGGTGAGCCAGACCGAGGCGGCCGCCACCGCCGGCGTGAGGATCAGCGGCAGCCAGGCATGCTCGTGTTGCAGCGAGCGGAAGCTGTTGTAGCCCCAGTCGATCAGGCGCGCATAGAGCACGGCCACGATGCCGACCACGATCGCCCCGAGCCAGAACACCCCGTACAGGCGCCACAGTCGCAGGGAGCGGCGCGGCAAGGTCTGGAGGAAGGCGGTGGTTCGCGACATGGCGGCGGGCGGGGCAAAGGGGGAATTATACGGAGGTCGCCGGCAGGCGCAGCCGGGGGAATCCACAGGGTACCGGCTCGAAGGGGAGCCTGGCACACTGTCGGTGAATCGAAAGCAGGCGGGTGGCAAGCAGTTCCGCCGGGCCCGGGGCGGGCGGCGAGCGCCATGGACGGCGCTGGAGGTGGGGCGCGGCGAGGCCTGCCAGAAGGCGGCGCGCCCGCGCCCGATACGCTGCCTGCCGCCGTGGGCAGGCAGCGTGCCCGGCTTACATCAGTCGCGTATCGCGCGTCTCGCGCATCAGCAGCACGCCGATCACGCTGATCGCCGCGGCCACCGACACGTAGCCGCCGACCCACGACAGGCCGCCGCGCGCGGCCAGCAGTTGCGCGATGTACGGCGCGATCGAGGCACCGAGGATGCCGCCGAGGTTGTAGGCGACGCCGGCGCCCGTGTAGCGGACATTGGTCGGGAACAGCTCGGGCAGCAGCGCGCCCATCGGCGCGAAGGTCACGCCCATCAGGAACAGCTCGATGATCAGGTAGAGCGCTACCAGCGGCATCGAACCGCTGCCGAGCAGCGGGGCCATCGTGAAGCCCGACAGCAGGGCCAGCAGGCCGCCGACGATCAACACCGGCTTGCGGCCGTAGCGGTCGGCCGCCCAGGCCGAGATCGGCGTGGCGATCGCCATGAACACCACCGCGATGCAGAGCAGGCCGAGGAAGTCGGGGCGCGCGATATGCAGGGTGCCGACGCCGTAGGACAGCGAGAACACCGTCGAGATGTAGAACAGCGTGTAGCAGACCACCATCGACAGCGCGCCGAGCAGGGTCGGCGCCCAGTGCTGGGTGACGAGGGTGACCACCGGCACGCGCACGCGCTCGTTGCGCTCGATGGCGGCCTGGAAGGCGGGCGTCTCGGCGATCTTCAGGCGCACGTAGAGGCCGACCGCCACCAGCGCCGCGCTGACCAGGAAAGGCACGCGCCAGCCCCAGTTGCGGAACTGATCGTCGGACAGGCCGATCGCGAGCGCGAAGAACAGGCCGTTGGACATCAGGAAGCCGATCGAGGGGCCCAGTTGCGGGAACATGCCGAACCAGCCGCGCTTGCCGGCCGGCGCGTGCTCGGTGGCGAGCAGCGCCGCGCCGCCCCATTCGCCGCCCAGGCCGATGCCCTGGCCGAAGCGCAGCACGCAGAGCAGCACCGGGGCCAGCGCGCCGATCGAATCGTAGGCGGGCACGAAGCCGATCGCGGTGGTCGAGACGCCCATCACCAGCAGCGAAGCGACCAGGGTCGACTTGCGGCCGAAGCGGTCGCCGAAATGGCCGAACAGGAAGGAGCCGATCGGGCGCGCGATGAAGGCGATGCCGAAGGTGACGAAGGCCGACAGCGCCTGCGCGGTGGCCGAGCCGTGCGGGAAGAACACCGGGCCGATCACGAGCGCGGCGGCGGTGGCGTAGACGTAGAAATCGTAGAACTCGATCGCGGTGCCGATGAAGCTGGCGAACACGATGCGGCGATGGCTGACGGGGCTCGCGCCATTCGACGCGTCGCTGACGGCCGGTGAGGTAGAGGACATGTTGGTTCCGTGGTGCGGGTTCGAACGGCGCGAGGGGCGTGCCGGACGGAGGATCGATTCGGGTTGGGGTTCCTGCCGCGCCGGGGCATCCGGCGGCGCGGGCGCCGGCTCGTGGTGCCGGCGATGTCTAGGGCGGGTCGCGCGCGTCGCGCGAGCGCAGGCCTGTCTGGCTCGCGTGTCGTACCGGCCGGGTAGGCGGGCCGTGGCGAGGTGTCCTGAAGAAGGACGGGGCGGGTTGGCCGCGATTATAGCAAGCGGCCGGGCGGCGTTTCGGCCGCTGGCGCTGCGCCGTGCGTGGATCCGAAGCGGGCGCGCCGTGGCCGGGCAGCGCGTTGCCGCGGCGCTGGCCGCGCTTGGCAGACCGAAGCAATCCGCGCCGGCACGCGCGTGCGGTCGGCACGCGTTTCACTCGATGGTCTGCGCCTGCTGCTGCGCGCGGGTGCGGAGCTGGAACTGGCCGTTGTCGTTGAACAGCCAGCTTTCCATCATCTCCACCTGGCCGCGGCCGTTCAGCAGGCCGGCGGGCGGACGCGGCAGCGGAGCGGCTCGGCGCAGCGACTGCAGGGCGATGGCCTCGGCGTCGTCGTCGCCGTTGCTGCGGTAGACCGAGGACTGCGCGAGCCGCCCGTCTCGATCGACGGTGAAGGACACGACGACCAGCGAGCGCAGCATCGCCTGCGGCGTGCCGTGCAGCACGCGCGCGGCGTTGGCGTCCAGGATCCGCTGGGCGACCGCGTCGCGATACTGGGCCTGGGTCGCGGCGCCGGCGCCCGGCCCCGGCGAGAG
This sequence comes from Burkholderia sp. Ax-1720, assembly GCF_011753035.1. Taxonomy (NCBI): domain Bacteria; kingdom Pseudomonadati; phylum Pseudomonadota; class Betaproteobacteria; order Burkholderiales; family Burkholderiaceae; genus Burkholderia; species Burkholderia sp. Ax-1720. The sequence continues at coordinate 115,719 of NZ_VWWK01000002.1, forward strand.
CACCAGGGCGCGCTGCGGCAGGGTGACGGTGCAGGCGGCCAGCAGCAGCGCGCCGGCGAGCGCGGCGATCCTGCCGCTGAGGCGGGCGATGTTGCCGGGCGAGGTGGGCGGGAGCAGGGTGGACATGGCGGATGGCTCGACGGGAGCGATCGGATCTTCTTGAGCATAGGCCTTGCCCGCCCGGAAAACATCGGGATAAACGATCCCGTGCCGATGGGGAGCGCCATCGGCAATCCAGCTAGGACGGCTCGTGAGCTGGTCTCTTGGCCAGTTTTTCGGCCATCGCCCTGGTGGCCGCCGTCGCGCAAGTGGCCCGCGCGGCCGGCAGCATCGAGCCGTCGCTCCATTCCTTGCGGGCGGACTTGTCGCATGAGGCGTCGCGGGCCTTCTTCCACTTCGCGATTTTCGACTCGAGGGCCGATTTCCGATCGGGATGCTCGCCGATGCGCTGATCGACGACTTGCTGCAGCTCACGTTCCGCGAGGATCTGGTCGCGCCAGGCGCAAAAATTCATGCTGGTCTGGTTCGAGTCGCAGTCCTGCAGGAGTGCCTGGACCTGGCTTGCCGGCAACCCGCTGCGTGCCGCGATCTCGTCGGCCGGCGACGGCTCGGCGAACGCATTCGTCGCGACGAACAGGGCGAGGAGAACAACAGTGCTTTTCATCGCGTTCCCTGTTGCGGTTGTGACTAGTCCAAGCGGAGTCAGCATGAAGCTCGGCATTTCACGCCTCCGGGGCAGAAATACGATTTTCGTTGCGAGGCAGGGGAACAGCGCCGCACAAAGCGTGGGCTGCCATGTGGGTAGGGGAACAGCAGGGATTTTATCCCTCGCTCGACAAGGCCAAGCGGAAGTGCTTGGCGGAAGCGGTGAGATTCGAACTCACGGACGGTTGCCCGTCGCCGGTTTTCAAGACCGGTGCCTTAAACCACTCGGCCACGCTTCCACGGCCGGCATTGTAACCGAAATGCCGCTGCCGTCCCCAGCTTTGGGGCGGCATCATGCGCATCCCGCATGGTTGGCCTGCCGGCTCAGCCAGCCGCGTCGTCGGCGTCGCGCAGGAACAGCTCCTGCAGGTCGTTGAGGAAGCGCTGGCCCAGCGGCGTCGGCGCGATGCGTTCGTAGTCGCGTGCGATCAGCCCGCGCCGTTCGGCCTCGGCCAGCGCCGGTTCGATGGTCGACAGCGGCAGCCCCGTGCGCTCGGCATAGCTGGCCACCGGGAATCCCTCGGCCAGCCGCAGCGTGTTCAGCATGAACTCGAAGGGCAGGTCGCGCGGGCCGACCTCGCGCTCCTCCTGCACCGGCGTGCCGGCCATCGCCTGCTCCATGTAGCTGGCGGGATGCTTGTAGCGCGCCTGCCGCAGGATCCGGTTCGGAAACGAGAGCTTGGTATGCGCGCCCGCGCCGATGCCGAGGTAGTCGCCGAAGCGCCAGTAGTTGAGGTTGTGCTTGCACTGCCGGTTCGGCCGCGCATAGGCCGACACCTCGTAACGCCCGTAGCCGGCCTGCGCGGTGCGCTCCTGGATCCATTCCTGCATGTCGGCCGAGGCGTCGTCGTCGGGCACGGCCGGCGGGAACTTCGCGAACAGCGTGTTCGGCTCGAGCGTGAGGTGGTAGAGCGACAGATGCGGCGGCGCATACGACAGCGCGGTCTCGATGTCGGCCTGGCATTGCGCGAGGGTCTGCTTCGGCAGCGCGAACATCAGGTCGAGATTGAAGTTGTCGAAGGTGCTGGCGGCGATCTCCACCGCCGCGCGCGCCTGCGCGGTGTCGTGGATGCGGCCCAGCGCCTTCAGGTGCGCCTCGTTGAAGCTCTGGATGCCGATCGACAGGCGGTTCACGCCGCTGGCGCGGAACTGCGCGAACTTGGCCGCCTCGAAGGTGCCGGGATTCGCCTCGAGCGTGATCTCGGCGTCGGCATCGAGCGGCAGCAGGGCGCGCACGTCGGACAGCAGGCGGTCGAGTCCGGCCGCCGAAAGCAGGCTGGGCGTGCCGCCGCCGATGAAGATGGTATGCACCTGGCGGCCCCAGACGAAGGGCAGCGCCTGCTCGAGATCGGTGCGCAGCGCGTCGAGATAGGCCTCCTCGGGGAAGCGCTCGCCCTTCCATTCGTGCGAGTTGAAATCGCAATAGGGGCACTTGCGCACGCACCACGGGAAATGCACGTAGAGCGCCAGCGGCGGCAACGCGCTCAGGCGCACCTTGCCCGGCGAGGCGAAGGTGGCGACGATGCGCTGGCCGGTTTCGGCGGCCTGGCTCACGCTGATTCTCCAAGGCGGGCCAGCAGCGCGCGCAGGGCGATCGCGCGATGGCTGATGCCGTTCTTGACGGCCGGCTCGAGCTCGGCGACGGTGGCGCCCAGCGCCGGCAGCAGGAAATGCGGGTCGTAGCCGAAGCCGTGCTCGCCGCGCGGCGTGTCGACCACCTCGCCATGCCAGCGCCCTTGCGCGAACAGCGGCTCAGGATCGTCGGGATGCCGAACCAGTGCCAGCACGCAGTAGTAGTAGGCGCGACGATCGTCGGTCTCGCGCAGTTGCGCCACCAGGTGCGCGTTGTTCGCCGCGTCGCTCTTCTCCAGGCCGGCGAGCTGCGCGTAGCGCGCCGAATGCACGCCGGGCGCGCCGCGCAGCGCGCGCACGCAGAGCCCCGAATCGTCGGCGATGGCGGGCAGGCCGGTGGCGCGCGAGGCGTGGCGCGCCTTGGTCAGCGCGTTCTCGATGAAGGTCGGATAGGGCTCTTCCGCCTCGGACACGTCCAGCTTGCCCTGCGGAATGATCTCGATGCCGACCGTCTCGAACAAGGCCGCGAATTCGCGCAGCTTGCCGGCGTTGTTCGAGGCCAGCACGATGCGCGAGAGGCCGTGCGACGGATCCTTGGCGATGCTCATGTCAGTCGCCCAGCGCCGCTTTCTGCAGCGCGATCAGTTCGCCGATGCCCTTCTGCGCGAGATCGAGCAGCGCGTTCATCTCGTCGCGCGTGAACGGCACGCCCTCGGCCGTGCCCTGCACCTCGACCAGGCCGCCCTTGCCGGTCATCACCACGTTCATGTCGGTATCGCAGCGCGAATCCTCGGCGTAGTCGAGGTCGAGCACCGGCGTGCCCTGGTACACGCCCACCGAGATCGCGGCTACCGAGTCGGTGATCGGCGAGCTCGCCAGCTTGCCCGCGGCGATCAGCTTGGCGACGGCGTCCTGCACCGCCACGAAGGCGCCGGTGATGCTGGCCGTGCGCGTGCCGCCGTCGGCCTGGATCACGTCGCAGTCGATATGGATGGTGCGCGCGCCGAGCTGCTCCAGGTCGACCACCGCGCGCAGCGCGCGGCCGATCAGGCGCTGGATCTCCTGGGTGCGGCCGGTCTGCTTGCCGCGCGCGGCCTCGCGGTCGCTGCGGGTGTGGGTGGCGCGCGGCAGCATGCCGTATTCGGCCGTCAGCCAGCCCTGGCCGCGATCGCGCAGGAACTCGGGCACGCGCTCGACCACGCTGGCCGTGCAGATCACCTTGGTGTCGCCGAACTCGACCAGCACCGAGCCTTCGGCGTGCTTGGTGTAATGGCGCGTCAGGCGCACCTCACGCAGTTGATCCGCGGGGCGGCCGCTCGGGCGCGAGGAGGAATTCGTCATGGGGAAGTGGGGCATTCGGAGGGAAACCGCGATTTTACCGCGCATGCCGGCCGCGCACCGGCCGTCGCTCGGCGAGCCGCTGGCCAAGACCTGGTTTCCGCCGCGATGCGCGCTTCCATGAACGGCCGGGCAGCACCGGAATCGATCGTCGCAAAGCGCCCCTCGCCGGGCCCGCGCGAGCCGATTGCCCAGCCGGGCGAGGGTATCGCCAAAAATGGGATAATGCCGGTTTCGCGCCCCGTGCCTCGTGAGCACCGGGTGCTCCTGGATTTCCGGGCCATACCGGCCCCCTCACCGGCGAGACCAACCATGATCTACAGCATGACGGGCTATGCGAGCGCGACGCGCGAACTCGTGGCCAACTCGGGCAACGGCGCCACCAGCGTGTCGGTCGAACTGCGCACGGTGAATTCGCGTTTTCTCGACCTGAATTTCCGCATGCCCGACGACGTGCGCGTGTGCGAACCGGCCCTGCGCGAGATGCTGATGAACAAGCTCTCGCGCGGCAAGGTCGATGTGCGCATCAACCTGCAGCGCAGCGAGCAGATGAGCCAGGCCGGCGCGCTCAATCGCGCGGCGCTCGACCAGCTCGCCGAGCTCGAGCGCGCGGTGCTGGAGTCGTTCCCGGATTCGGAGCGCCTGCGCACCGGCGAGATCCTGCGCTGGCCCGGCGTGCTTGCCGAGAGCGGCGTGTCGGCCGAGGCGCTGCGCGAGGCGGTGCTGGCCTGCGGCAAGGAAGCGATCGGCGAACTGGTGGTGGTGCGCCAGCGCGAGGGCGCGCAACTGGCCACCATGCTGCTCGGCAACGTCACCGAGATGGAGGCGATCGTCGCGCGCATCACGCCGCTGGTGCCGGAGCTGATCGCCAGGCATCAGCAGAAGATCGTCGAGCGCCTGCAGGAAGCGCTCGGCCTGGCCGCGTCCGAAGGCGGACAGACGGTGGTCACGCGCGAGGAAGCGGCCGAACGGATCCGCCAGGAAGTGACCATGTACGGGATCCGCATCGACATCGCCGAGGAGCTGTCGCGCCTCACCGCGCACCTGAACGAAACGCGCCATGTGATCGAGAAGGGCGGCCGCGTCGGCAAGCGCCTCGACTTCATGATGCAGGAACTGAATCGCGAAGCGAACACGCTCGGCTCGAAGGCGGCGGCCAAGGAACTGGCCGACGCCTCGATGGCGCTGAAGCTGCTGATCGAGCAGATGCGCGAGCAAGTGCAAAACCTGGAGTAAGCAAGATGATCGAATCGAACCGAGACGCGCATGCGCTGCATGCCGGCGCGTATCCCGGCAACCTGTTCATGGTGGTGGCGCCCTCGGGCGCGGGCAAGTCGACCCTGGTGAACGCGCTGCTCGCCAAGGACAGCGAGATCTGCCTGTCGATCTCGTACACCACGCGCAAGCCGCGTCCGGGCGAGCAGGACGGCGAGCACTACCACTTCACCAGCGTCGAGGATTTCCGCGCGCGCCACGCGCATCACGAATTCCTCGAAAGCGCCGAGGTGCACGGCAACTACTACGGCACCTCGCGCGTGTGGATCGAGGAGCAGATGCAAAGCGGGCGCGACGTGCTGCTCGAGATCGACTGGCAGGGCGCGCAGCAGGTCAAGAAGCAGTTCCGCAACGCGGTCGGCATCTTCATCCTGCCGCCCTCGCTGGCGGCGCTCGAGGAGCGCCTGAAGAAGCGCGGCCAGGACGAGCCGAACGTGATCACGCGGCGCCTGCTGGCCGCCGGCAGCGAGATCGCGCACGCCTCGGAAGCCGAATATGTGGTGATCAACGAGCACTTCGACACGGCGCTGTCCGAGCTGCAACGCATCGTGGCGGCCACGCGCCTGCGCGTGGCCTCGCAATACGCGCGGCACACCGAGCTTTTCATCGAGCTCGGCATCCATCTCCCGCACGCCGACTGAAGGCGGCGCACGAGGGACATAAGGTAGAATACGCAACATATTCAGAAGGAACACCCAACATGGCTCGCATTACCGTCGAAGACTGCCTGAAGCAAATCCCGAATCGCTTCGAACTGGCGCTCGCCGCCACCTACCGCGCGCGGCAGCTCGCGCAAGGCCATACGCCGAAGATCGAAAGCCGCGACAAGCCCACCGTGGTTGCGCTGCGCGAGATCGCGGCGGGCCAGGTCGGCATCGAGATGCTGAAGAAAGTGCCTGTTTAAGGCACACTCGATCCTTCAGCCATGTAGTCCGCTCGACCGACGTGCCAACCCAAGGAGGCGAACATGAGCAACACACCATCGTCCGCCTCCGCGGAAGCCGGCCCGGCCGAAGGGGCGGACGCCACCGAAGCGACGGCGAACTCGCCGGCGCGGCAGTACATCGATGCGGTCCTCGAACAATCGTTTCGCCATCTGTTCGGGCCGACCGCCACCCCGGAGCAACCTCGCAAGCACGGCGTCGTTTCGATCGCGAAGCTGACGGCCGCGCTTGCCGAGTACCTCCCTCCGGAGGAAATCAAGGAGGTGAAGGCGGCGTTCCACTTCAGTGACGAAGCCCACCTCGGTCAATATCGCCAAAGCGGCGAACCCTATATCACCCATCCCGTCGCCGTCGCGGAAATCTGCGCCGGCTGGAAGCTCGACGCCCAGGCCGTGATGGCCGCGCTGCTGCACGACGTGATGGAAGACCAGGGCGTGATGAAGAGCGAGCTGGCCGAGCGCTTCGGCCCGAAGGTCGCCGAGCTGGTCGACGGGCTCTCCAAGCTCGACAAGATGGAGTTCCGCAGCCGCGAGGAAGCGCAGGCGGAGAATTTCCGCAAGATGCTGCTGGCGATGGCGCGCGACGTGCGCGTGATCCTCGTGAAGCTGGCCGACCGGCTCCACAACATGCGCACGCTCGGCGCGGTGCCGATGGAAAAGCGCCGCCGCGTGGCGCGCGAGACGCTCGACATCTATGCGCCGATCGCGCACCGCCTTGGTCTGAACAATACCTATCGCGAGCTGCAGGACATGAGCTTCGCGAACTTCAATCCGCATCGCTACGCGACGCTCGAGAAGGCCGTGAAGGCCGCGCGCGGCAATCGCCGCGAGGTGATCGGCAAGATCCTCGAGTCGGCGCAGCGCGCGGTGGGCGAGGCGAAGCTCGAAGCGGAGATCATGGGTCGCGAGAAGACGATCTACAGCATCTACCGCAAGATGCGCGACAAGCAGTTGTCGTTCTCGCAGGTGCTCGACGTCTATGGCTTTCGCGTGGTGGTCGAGCATGCGCTCGAGTGCTACACCTGCATCGGCGCGCTGCATGCGCTCTACAAGCCGGTGCCGGGCAAGTTCAAGGACTACATCGCGATCCCGAAGATGAACGGCTACCAGTCGCTGCACACGACGGTGGTCGGTCCGTTCGGCGCGCCGATCGAGTTCCAGGTCCGCACCCGCAAGATGCACGAGATCGCCGAGGCCGGCGTGGCCGCGCACTGGCTCTACAAGAACGGCGGCGCCGATCTCAACGACGTGCAGATGCGCGCGCACCAGTGGCTCAAGTCGCTGCTCGACATCCAGAGCGAGGCGGGCGATTCGAGCGAGTTCCTCGAGCACGTCAAGATCGACCTGTTCCCGGACGCGGTCTACGTGTTCACGCCGAAGTCGAAGATCATGGCGCTGCCGCGCGGTGCCACCGCGCTCGACTTCGCCTATTCGGTGCACAGCGACCTCGGCAACCAGTGCGTGGCCGTGAAGATCAACAACGAGCTGCTGCCGCTGCGCACCGAGCTCAAGAGCGGCGATATCGTCGAGGTGATCACGGCGCCGTATTCGAAGCCGAACCCGGTCTGGCTCGGCTTCGTGCGCACCGGCAAGGCGCGCTCGGCGATCCGCCATTACCTGAAGACGATGCGCCTGAACGAATCGGTGCAGCTCGGCGAGCGCCTGGTCGACCAGAGCCTGAAGGGTTATGGCCTGTCGCTGGCCGAGATCGAGCCGGACGTCTGGGACAAGCTGGTGCAGTGGACCGGCAACAAGAGCCGCCAGGAGATCTTCGCGGACATCGGCCTGGGCCGTCGCGTGCCCCAGGTGATGGCCAAGCGCATCGAGGTGCTGATGAGCGGGCGCGATGCCGACGACGAACTCGCGCGCGGCGATCGCCCGGTCCATCACGCGCCGCCGGTGGCGATCACCGGCACCGAGGGCATGTCGGTGCAGTTGTCGGCCTGCTGCCGGCCGATTCCCGGCGACAGCATCATGGGTTATATCGGCATCGGCCTGGGCATGGCGATCCATACGACCGATTGCCGGGTCGCGCAGCGCATCCATCGCCGCGATCCGGGCCGCTGGATCGACGTCGCCTGGGCGCCCCAGCCGGGCCGCCTGTTCGACGTGACGGTCAAGGTGCTGGTCAAGAACACCAAGGGCATCTTCGCGCGCGTCGCGGCCGACATCACCTCGGCCGACGCGAACATCGTCCATATCGCGATGGACGAGGATCTGTCGCACGAATCGACGGTCCTGCGCTTCGTGATCCAGGTCAGCGACCGCGTCCATCTCGCCAACGTGATGCGGCGCGTGCGGACCAATCCCGACGTGATGCGGATCATGCGCGAGCGTTCGAGCGACGACACGGCGCATACGCGCCATGACGGCGGCATGCGGATCGATCGCGAACGGCAGGATTACTGAGGTAGGCGCGCCGCGCGTGGCGCGCGATCGCGAGGCAAGGGCGGCACCACGTATCGACGTCGTGCCGCTTTTTATTGTTTGGCGCCGAAGGCGGGGGATACGGAAAGGCGGCCCGGAAAACAAAAGGGCCTTCCCGGAGGAAGGCCCTTCAAAGATGGCGCGGCTGGCAGGATTCGAACCCACGACCCCTTGGTTCGTAGCCAAGTACTCTATCCAACTGAGCTACAGCCGCACGCAAAACGGTACTGCTTGTTAATACCGGGCAACCCCATGGGATTGCTCGTTTGAAAAGGTGGCGCGGCTGGCAGGATTCGAACCCACGACCCCTTGGTTCGTAGCCAAGTACTCTATCCAACTGAGCTACAGCCGCACGCAGGAGTGAGAATATAGCAAGGATTTTGGGGAAAGGGAAGGGATTCGTCACAATTTCTTCGCGAGCGGGTTTTATGTCCCTTTCGTGTACCCTTGGAGATTCCCTTACGCAGGCCCGGAGCCGAGTCGGAAACAGCATGAACAAGGCGTTTGTTAAGGAGTCGGACGGCGATGACGACGATCTCGACCATGCGCAGCCGGCCGTTCCCGCCGGCGCGAAGAACTACATCACGCCGGCCGGCCACAAGCGGTTGCGCGACGAGCTGCTGCACCTGATCGACGAGGAGCGTCCCGAGGTCGTCAAGCTGGTGTCCTGGGCCGCCTCGAACGGTGACCGTTCCGAGAATGGCGACTACATCTACGGCAAGCGGCGGCTGCGCGAGATCGACCGCCGCATCCGCTTCCTGACCAAGCGACTGGATCTCGCCGAGGTGGTCGACGCGAGCCGGCAGGAGAGCGCCGACCAGGTGTTCTTCGGCGCGACCGTCGACTACGCCACCGAGGACGGCGAGGATCACACCATCACGATCGTCGGCGTCGACGAGGTCGACCTCGATCGCGGCCACGTCAGCTGGGTCTCGCCGATCGCGCGGGCGCTGCTGAAGGCGCGTATCGGCGACACCGTCACGCTGATGACGCCGGCCGGCCCGCAGCCGATCGACGTGCTCGACGTGCGTTACCCGGCACCGGCTGCCTGAACCGCGTTCGGCTTGGCATCGAGCCTCCTCCTGCATGCAAAAAACAAAAGCGCCCCGCGGGGCGCTTTTGTGATTGCGGAGCCGCTGCGTATCAGAAGCGGTGGCGCAGGCCGGCCGTGACGGCGATCTGCTTGTTGCTCGACGAAGCGCCGCCCAGGCCGTTGACGTAGGCGCCCAGCGCCAGGCCATCGGTGCTGACGTGCTGGTATTCGCCCTGCAGGTAGACGTCGGTGCGCTTGGACAGCGCGTACGAGGTCTGCAGGTTGAACTGGTTCCAGCCCGGATGACGGCCGTCGAGGAAGCCGGCCGTGTAGGTCCACGAACCCGCCACCGACAGTGCCGGCGTCAGCGAGTAACGCGCGTTCACTTCGTAGTTGTTGAAGCGGGCGAAGGTGCCGTCCAGCGTGATGCCGGCCGAGGTGCCCGAAGCGCCGCCGCCGATGCCGAGCGCGCGATTCACGCGCGTCTGCGTGAACACGAAGCCCGCCGTGGCCGGACCGAAGGTGTAGGTCAGGCCGCCGCCGAACACGCGCTGACGCTTGCCGACGAAGGTGTTGTCGCCAGCGACGGCGCCGCCCGCATTGGACACCGCCGGCGCGGTCAGGCCGTTGATGTCGTTGTTCAGCTGCATGTAGCCGGCTGCCAGGTTGAAGCCCAGGTAGCTGTACGACACGCCGCCGCTGAACACGCGATTGTTCGAGAACTGGTCGCTGTTCGAGAACCCGTACAAGCCGCCGAACTTCAGGCCGTTCCAGTTGACGCTGGTGTACTTGACCGAGTTGTTGACGCGGAACGAGTTGTTCAGGTTGTCGTTGTCGAACGGGTGGGCGAACTGCGTGCCGCCGTATTGCGTGCCGGTCAGCGACAGCGGCCCGATGAAGTCCACCACGCTGTCGTACTGGCGGCCGAAGGTGACCGAGCCGTACTGGGTGTGGCCCAGGCCGACGAAGGCCTGGCGGCCGAACTCGCGGCCGTTCTGCTTGAGCGTGCCGTTATTGATGCCGAAGCCGTTTTCCAACACGAAGATCGCCTTCAGGCCGCCGCCGAGATCCTCGTTGCCGCGCAGGCCCCACCGGCTGCCGTTGACCGAGCCGCTGGTTTCCGACCAGGAGCTGTGGCCGCCCTGGTTGTTGGTATAGGTGATGCCGGCGTCGATCAGGCCGTACAGGGTCACGCTGCTTTGCGCATGGGCGGCGGTCGCGAAGACGCCGGTGAGCGCCGCTGCGATCAGAGTCTTTTTCATTGATTCGTCTCCATCAGATAGAGGAGCAGGCTCCCCCTGATTCATCGAGATAGTGACCATCACCGGAGGCGGCGGCGTGGCATGTCGAGGGTGGCGCCACAGGGCGCCGCAAATCTCCAAACCCGAGCGCAGTGTCGAGCGAGCGGCCGGCTCGCGTCGATTGCACTTTAAGCAATAATGAATTTAAGTTTGAGAAATGGTCGGGGATCGTCCGCAAACCGTTGTCAGGCAAGGCTCAGCGGCCGTTGCGGGAAAACGGTGAGGAACGCGAAGCGATTTTTACGTTGCGCGATGGAGACAGAATGAGGGAGGGAAGTGGAGGCAATCATCGGCGCTGATGATTGTTGAGGCTTCGACAATAGAGGTTTGTGAAGACCACCGATAATGGCGCGCGATGCAATCGCTATACTGAGGTCTCTGCTTTCCGAAGCAGACTTTTTCGTTGACGGAAAAGATCTCCAAACCTTTGTCAGCGCGACTTTCCAGTCGCGCTTTTTTTTCGTCCGGATCCTGGCGAGGCGTGGCTCAGTGGCGGCGCCGCTTCGGCGAACTCGTGTCGCGGGTGTCGCCCTGCGGCATCGACAGCGGCTGGGCCCAATCTTCCATCACGTAGTGACGCGCATCGAGCGGCGAGGCGAGCAGGTTCTGCCAATGGTCGCCGTGCCAGGTCGTATCGAATTCGACGCCGAATGCCTGAGCCGAGGTCGCTGCCGGAGTGATTGTTTTATGGCGTCGCAGCATGCCGAGTCGATGTACCAGTCGTTTCATTTGGTCGAGCAACATATTCACCCCCTGTACTTCCATGGCATGCTCAGCTTCGCAAAACAGAATGAATGCAACAACCCGGAAAAATACCAAGCCATGGATTTTTTACTGCTTCGGTATTTTTTGCTTTTTTGTTAATGGGCCCGTGTTTTCCTAGTAATAATGACAGGTTTTCATCGGCTAATTGGTGCATTTTGCCGGGGGTGTATCGTTTCCATCCGGATCGACGTCAAGCCGAATAAGAAGATGTGAAGAATTTTCTTGACGAGCCTGGATCGTCCCATTTATAAAAGCACCACGAAGTCTGCGGTGCTTACTGCTCATTGTCCACAAGGTTTGGCGGGGCCGGGGCTTTCGGTGACGGCACTCACGGGTTGCTCGTTTTATTTAAAATCGTTTGGGGAATCAGGAATATGGATACCGGTATCGTGAAATGGTTTAACGATGCTAAGGGCTTTGGCTTTATCACGTCCGACAACGGTGGCGAGGATCTGTTCGCGCACTTCTCGGAAATCAAGATGGACGGCTTCAAGACGCTGAAGGAAAACCAACGCGTTTCGTTCGACGTCAAGACCGGCCCGAAGGGCAAGCAGGCTGCCAATATCCAGGCTGTCTGATTCGGGTTATCCCCTGACGGGTTAACCCGGTATTTCCCGGCAGTTGATTCTCAGGTCGATCCGATATCGAGCCCCCGCCTTTGGCGGGGGCTTTGTTTTGGGCGGGTAGAATCGACACCGTGCGCGTGCTCGCGCTTCTTCCACCCGGTATCGTTTTCCGTAGACATGCTCGATTCGTCCTCGTCATACCCCGCCATCGACGGCCCGCTCGCCTTCGTCGATCTCGAAACGACCGGCGGTTCCGCCGCCGATCACCGGATCACCGAGATCGGCGTGGTCGAGGTCGGGCCGCAAGGGGTGTCCACCTGGACCTCGCTGATCGATCCCCAGCAGCCGATCCCCGCCTTCATCCAGCAGCTCACCGGCATCAGCGACGAGATGGTGCGTGGCGCGCCCACTTTCGCCTCGATCGCGGCCGAGCTGTTCGCGCGGCTCGAGGGCAGGCTCTTCATTGCCCACAACGCCAGCTTCGATCGCGGTTTCCTGCGCGCGGAGTTCGAGCGGGCCGGATTCGCCTTCAATCCCGACATGCTTTGCACCGTGCGCCTGTCGCGCGCGCTGTTTCCGCGCGAGTCGCGCCACGGGCTCGACGCGCTGATCGAACGGCATGCGCTGGTGCCGAATGCGCGCCATCGCGCACTGGCCGATGCCGACCTGGTCTGGCAGTTCTGGCAGCGCCTGCCGTCGTTGGTGCCGCCCGAGCGGCTCGGCGAACAGATCGCGCTGACCACGCGGCGCTTCCGCCTGACGGGCGACCTGACCGAGGACGATCTCGAGCGGGCGCCGGCCGGCTTCGGTGCCTACGCGCTGTTCGGCGAGGGGGATGCGCCCTTGTTCGTCGGGCGCAGCGTGCGCGTGCGCAACCGCCTGCGCGCGTTACTGGGCGGCGAGCGGCGCTCGGCCAAGGAGCGGCGGCTCGCCGAGCAGGTGCGGCGCGTCGAATGGCGTGAAACGGGAGGAGAGCTGGGCGCGATGCTGGCGGAGACGGCCTGGATCGCCGAACTGTCGCCGGCCTTCAATCGCAAGGCGGGCAGCAAGGCCGCCGACGCCCGTCGCGGCTTGAGCTCGACGGGCACGCCCTGGCCGTTCGACGGGCCGGTCGCGATCGTCGAGGGCGGCGAGCGCGCCGTCTATCATGTGATCGACCGCTGGCGTTACCTCGGTACGACCCCGGATCTGTCGAAGGCCGCGGCGCTGGCGGCGGCGTCTTCCGCCGGTGACGATCCCTTCAACACCAGCCTGTGCCGGATCCTGCAGACGCACCTGGCGCGCGGCCTGGCGACGGTGCCCCTGGCGCCGAGCGCGGCGGCCGTCGCATCGGTCGACGATTAGGCCGGCATCGCCCCGGGGCCGCTTCGGCCGGGCGGCCGCGTCCTTCAGCCGACGGCGCTCGCGCCGCCACCCGAGCAGACATGCGAGAGCGCAGTGTCGAGCGCCGGCGACTGCCGCGAGTCATAGCGCGTCAAGGTTTTCCAGTTGGCGATGCTGCGCGCCACGCGCGCCTGGCAATCGGGCGCCTCGCGCAGCGGCGCGACGCGCGCGAGCGCGGCGATCATCGACTGGGTGAGCTTGTCGAACTGCGGGCGCGTGGTGGTGGCGAGATCGGGCGGCGTGCCCGCGGGCGCCTGACTGGCGCGCCAGCTCGCGAACAGCGCGTTCTGCATGATCTTGCTCGCCTCGATCTGGTCGGCGAAGAAGGCATGCGCGTAGTCGCGGTCGATGCCGGCGCCGACTGCGCGCCGCTCGACGTCGGCGAGCAGCTGGGCCTCGCGCGGCTTGTCCTCGATCGGCTTGTGGTTGGCCCACTTCCACTGCGCCACCGGTTCGGCCAGCGCGATGCGCTGCGAGGCGAGGGCGACCAGGTTGGTCAGCGGGGTGTCGTCGCCGTCGGCGGCGGCCGACAGCGGCAGGCAGGCGAGCAGGGCGGCAAGCGAGGCCGAGGCGAGGGCCGTGCGGAACGAAGAAGTCATGGAATCGACGAGCGCCGGCGTGGGCCGGGCGAAGCGGAAAAATACGAGAATAAACGAAGACGTCGCGCGCGAGCGGCGCGAGGCGAAGATCAGCGCGCCAGGGCGAGCGCGCCCTCACGGCCGTTGTGGCCGGGGCGGCGCGAGGCGTGCCGAAGGGGGAGGCGGTGCAGGCGCAAGGAAGCGGTCGCGAGGCGACGCGTCACGATGCTGAACGGACCCTTACTTCGGGGAGCCGAGCTTGTGCTGCTCGTCGAAGAACGCGCGCACATGATCGGGCAACTCGGCGAGAAACTCGACGGCCACCGGCTCCGGGTCCGGGCTCATCACTTTCTCGGGAGGTGGCATGCGAAGTGGTTTCTCATCCATGATCAATCTCCTTGCGGTGACTCGATTATCGATCGCTTATCTCGATTTTTTCCAGCGGGGAATCGTTTCAATTTGTCGATGTTGCTTAAACCGCACACACGCCGTGATTTTGTCGGACCAGGCCCAGGCCTGCAGGGACGAATTCGATGCGTGCGCATCGAATTCGTCTGGTCACGCCGGGCGGATCTCCGGGTAAACGCGCTGCCGCAAGGCGCTGCGGCCCGAGGCCGGATCGGGCGAACGCGACGCGCGTGAGGCCGGGCGCAAGCGACGTGCCCTCGGCTCGCGGAGGTGGGCGAGGCAATCGGGAGTCAGCGGAGGCGGAATCGGGGAGGATGGCCGGGCCTTGCGCGGCCGGCGGTGGAAGCGCCGGCCCGGCGCGCCGATCGATCGGGCGCCGGGCGGCGAGGCAGGCAGTTTATGCGCGCCTGAACAGCCGGATGATGAACAGCAGGATGACGGCTCCGATCACCGCGACGATGATCGAGGCGAAGAAGCCGCTGCCGACGCTGATGCCGAGCACGCCGGCCAGCCATCCGCCGATCACGGCGCCGATGATGCCGACGATGATGTCGACGATCAGCCCGAAGCCGCCGCCCTTCACGAGCAGGCCGGCGAGCCAGCCGGCGATCGCGCCGATGATGAGCCACATAATCAAGCCATGAGCCATGGTGGTTCTCTCCTGTTGGATTGTTTGCTGCGAAACGAACCGGCCGCGGGCATCGAGATGCGGGTGACAGCCGTGGGCTGTCGGCTCCGGCCCGTTGCCCACGCAATGTACTGCAATAGACGGGTCAGGAGCGTTAAGTAATGTTAGACAGCGCGCGAGGGAGTTACCAAAGGTTTTTTCGGCCGGAACGGCTGGTCCGGACGATATTTCTCGATCTTTCGGCAGCCTTTCTGGACGGCCGCAAGGCGGGGGGGGGCGGGAGAAGAACGGCGGAAGCCGGAAAGCAAAAAGCCCGATCACGAGGATCGGGCTTCTTACTTGATTCTGATGGTGCCGGAGATAGGAGTCGAACCTACGACCTTCGCATTACGAATGCGCTGCTCTACCAACTGAGCTACACCGGCAACAAAGAAGTGAAATTATAGGGTGATTTCTGCGAGGCTGACAAGAGGTCTGGCGAGAAAATTTTCAAAATCCACCTTGGCGTCGACTAAGTGCTTGATCCTGCAGCACTCGCATCTCCTTGCCTGCCAAACCACCGGCGCCACCTCGGCCGCTGATCACCCCGGGCCCGCGATGTCCGTCGCCGGTCATCTGGCCCTGCGTCTCGCGACGCGGCGAATTCTACGTTGGAGCGCCTCGGGAGGAAAGCCCTGGCGGGCCTCCCGGGATGATTTTTTGCGGCACCGCCGCAAGCCTTCCGGCGGTGCCGAAGCGCTTACTTCGCGGCCGCTTCCTGGTGGTAGCGGGTCACGCGCTCGACCTCGTTGCGCGAGCCGAGGATCACCGGCACGCGCTGGTGCAGGCCGGTCGGCTGGACCTCGAGGATGCGCTCGCTGCCGGTGGTCGCGGCGCCGCCCGCCTGCTCGACGATGAAGGACATCGGGTTCGCCTCGTACATCAGGCGCAGCTTGCCCGGGCGGTCCGGCGTGCGGGCGTCGGCCGGGTACATGAAGATGCCGCCGCGGTTCAGGATGCGGTGCACGTCGGCCACCATCGAGGCGATCCAGCGCATGTTGAAGTTCTCGCCGCGCGGGCCTTCGCTGCCGGCGTTCAGCTCGTCCACGTAGCGCTTGACCGGCTCGTACCAGTGGCGCGCGTTCGAGGCGTTGATCGCGTATTCGCGCGTATCGGCCGGGATCTGCATGTTGCTCTGCGTCAACACCCAGGAGCCGAGTTCGCGGTCGAGCGTGAAGCAGTTCACGCCGTTGCCGGTGGTCAGCACCAGCACCGTCTGCGGGCCATACACCGCGTAGCCGGCCGCGACCTGCTTGGTGCCGGGCTGCAGGAAGGACTGCTCGGTGGCCTGCTGGCCGTCCGGGCAGCGCAGCACCGAGAAGATCGTGCCGATCGAGACGTTGACGTCGATGTTCGAGGAGCCGTCGAGCGGATCGAACACCAGCAGGTATTCGCCGCGCGGGTAGTTCTCGGGGATCGGGAAGAAGGTCTCCATTTCCTCGGAGGCCATCGCGGCGAGGTTGCCGCCCCATTCGTTGGCGTCGAGCAGGATTTCGTTGGAGAGGATGTCGAGCTTCTTCTGCACCTCGCCCTGCACGTTCTCGCTGCCGGCCGTGCCGAGCGCCTCGCCGAGCGCGCCCTTCGAGACGTGGTAGCTGATCGCCTTGCAGGCGCGCGCGACCACTTCGATCAACAGGCGCAGGTCGGCGGGAAGGTTGTGATTCTCACGCTGCTGCTCGATCAGGTATTTCGACAGCGTGGTACGTCGGGAAATGGACATTGCTGAGCTCCGAGAGGCGGGAAAACCGTTGTTTGCCGCAATTTTACCCGCCTCGCCCGGTGCCGCCCCCGGCTTTTTGTGGCGCAGCAGCAATCACGGCGATCAGGCTGCCGTCATGTCGATGTCACGGCAGCGCGATCTCGGGCAGAGCGGCGGCGGCGCTCGAGTGCATGGCGCGCACGAAATCGACCAGGCGGGGGCGCTGCGAGGAACCCGTCAGCCTTGCCGCGTAAAGCTCGCCCGACAGTCTCGCGCTGGCGGCGTGCAGCACCGGGCAGGCGCTCGCGCCATGCCTGCCGAGCTGAGTCGCCGCGGCATTGCCGAGCGGCGGAAGCGGATCACGCAACAGCGGGAACCATGTCCGCCGCGCAAGCCGATAAAAAACGGCCGGACCGCGTGAGCGGCCCGGCCGTTCTGCATGGCGGGCGAAGAGAGGGAGGCCGGATCAGGCGAGCGCCTTCTCGACGATCTCGCGCACGTCGCGCGACTTGACGCCTGCCGCCACGCGCGCGAGCGCCTCGCGCATGCGCTCGCGCAGCGCCGGCGTGAAGCGGCGCCAGTTCTCCAGCGAACGCGCCAGGCGCGCGGCCACCTGCGGGTTCAGCGCATCGAGCGCGAGCACCTGGTCGGCCCAGAACGCATAACCTGAGCCGTCGGCGGCGTGGAATTGCGCCGGGTTGGCCGCGCAGAAACCGAAGATCAGCGAGCGCGCGCGGTTCGGGTTCTTCAGGTTGAAGGCCGGATGCGCGAGCAGCTCGCGTACCGTGTCCAGCGTCGGATGCTCGGCCGTGCCGCGACGCGTGGCCTGCATCGAGAACCACTTGTCGATCACCAGCGCTTCCTTCTCGAAGCGTTGATAAAAATCGGCCAGCGCCTGCCGGGCCGGCGCCTCGGCGGCGGCCGAGCCGGCCGAGGCCGACAGCAGCGCGCCGAGCGCGGCGGCGCGGTCGGTCATGTTGTTGGCGCCCTCGTACTGCGCGGTGGCCAGGCGCACCGCCTCGGCGGGCTCCGCCAGCTCGGCCAGGTAGACCAGCGCGAGATTCTTCAGCGCGCGATGGCCGGCGTCCTCGGGCGTCGGCGCGTACTCGCCCGGCGTGCGATGGCGCTCGTGGATCGCCAGCCATTCGGCGCGCAGCGCCTGGGCCAGGCGGCCGCGCACGAACTGGCGCGCGCGGTGCACGGCGGCCGGGTTCGCCTCGCGCATCTGGTCGGCCAGGTAGGCCTCGGAGGGCAGGGTCAGCGCCAGTTCGCGGAAGGCCGGCGAGAGCGTGTCGTCGCTCAGCACGCGGCGGAAGGCTTCGACGAAGGCGTCGCCGAGCGCGAGTTCGGCGCCCGCGGCGGCTTGCTCGGCGAGCGTGAGCAGGGCCCGCGTGGCCAGGCGCTGGCCGGCTTCCCAGCGGTTGAACGGATCGCTGTCGTGGGCCAGCAGGAAGGCGAGCTCCTCCTCGCGATAGTCGTACTCGACGATCACCGGCGCCGAGAAGTTGCGCAGCAGCGAGGGCAGCGGCGCAGCCGGCACGTCGACGAAGGTGTACGCGGCCTCGGTCTCGGTCAGCTCCAGCACGCGCGTGGTGGCGCCGGCGGCGGCCTCGCCATCCAGGCGCAGCGGCAGGTCCTGGCCGTCGGGGCCGATCAGGCCGATCGCGAACGGGATCAGCAGCGGCCCGGTCTGGGTCTCGCGCGCGGCCGGCGAGGCCTCGCCGTAACCCTGGCGCAGCGTCACCGTGTAGCGCCCGGCGGCGGCGTCGTAGGCGGTCCTGACCGTCACGCGCGGCGTGCCGGCCTGGCTGTACCAGCGCTCGAACTGGGCCAGGTCGCGGCCATTGGCGTCGGCCATTGCGTGGCGGAAGTCGTCGCAGGTGACGGCCTGGCCGTCGTGGCGCTCGAAGTAGAGATCCATGCCGCGCCGGAAGCCGTCGCGGCCGAACAGGGTCTGGTACATCCGCACGACTTCCGAGCCCTTTTCATAGACCGTCATCGTGTAGAAGTTGTTGATCTCGACATAGCTCTCGGGGCGCACCGGATGCGCCATCGGGCCCGCGTCCTCGGCGAACTGCAGCTGGCGCAGCACGCGCACGTCCTCGATGCGCTTGACCGCGCGCGCGCCGGCGTCGTCGGCCTCGCCGGCCGACATGTCGGCCGAGAACTCCTGGTCGCGGAACACCGTCAGGCCTTCCTTCAGGCTCAGCTGGAACCAGTCGCGGCAGGTCACGCGGTTGCCGGTCCAGTTGTGGAAGTACTCGTGGCCGACCACCGCCTCGATATTGGCGAAGTCGACGTCGGTGGCCGTCTCGGGATTGGCCAGCACGTACTTCGTGTTGAAGATGTTGAGCCCCTTGTTCTCCATCGCGCCCATGTTGAAATCGCCGACCGCCACGATCATGAAGCGGTCGAGATCGAGCTCCAGGCCGAAGCGCCGCTCGTCCCAGTGGATCGAGTGGATCAGCGAGTCCATCGCGTGGCGGGTCTTGTCGAGGTCATGCGGCTCGACCCAGACCTGCAGCAGCTTCTTCGCGCCCGAAGCGGCGGTGATGGTCTCCTCGATCGCGACCAGCTTGCCCGCCACCAGCGCGAACAGGTAGCTGGGCTTGCGGAACGGGTCTTCCCACTTGGCGAAGTGACGGCCCTCGGGCAGCTCGCCCGAATCGACCAAGTTGCCGTTCGACAGCAGCACCGGGTAGGCGCGCTTGTCGGCGCGCAGCGTGACCGTGTAGGTCGCCATCACGTCGGGGCGGTCGAGGAAGTAGGTGATGCGGCGAAAGCCTTCCGCCTCGCACTGCGTGAAGAAGTTGCCGCTCGACACGTAGAGGCCCGACAGCGTGGTGTTGCCGGCCGGCGCGCAGGCGCTGTCGATCGACAGCTCGAAGGCGTCCGGCAGGTTCTCGACCGTCAGGCCGTGCTCGTGGGCGCGCACCGCGTCCACCGGCTGGCCGTTCACGCGCGCGGCCATGAATTCCAGCGATTCGCCGAGCAGTTCGAGATGCGGCGTGGGCGCGGCGTCGGGGTTGCGGCGCACGCGCATGGTGTTGCGCACCACGGTGCGCTCGGGCACCAGGTCGAATTCGAGCTCGACGCTGTCGATGAGGAACGCGGGCGGCGTGTAGTCGGCGCGGCGGATCACGGCGGATTGGGCGGCTGTATCGGACATGTCGTGCGTGGGCGTAGGAGTTCGTAAACCGGGGAAGGTCGCCGACCCGCTCGTGACGGGGGCGTGCGTGCATTGTACAAAGGGTTCGGATGTTGCGCGGACCGAACTTTCCGCCGGCCGGCGGGTCTGCCTGATGTCCCGGTGGGCGGCGCGCAGCGTATGATCGCGGTGCGCCCGCCGGGCGTCATCGAACACGAGGATCCAGATGAAAGCGAATCGTACGTTCCGCGCCGCCCTGTGGCTCGCGAGCGCCTGTGTCGTGCTGCTGTCGGGCTGCGCGAGCTATGTGAGCACCCAGGTCACGGCCTTCTCCGACTGG
The DNA here is from genome assembly GCF_011753035.1 of Burkholderia sp. Ax-1720. Lineage (NCBI taxonomy): Bacteria > Pseudomonadati > Pseudomonadota > Betaproteobacteria > Burkholderiales > Burkholderiaceae > Burkholderia > Burkholderia sp. Ax-1720. The sequence continues at coordinate 135,867 of NZ_VWWK01000002.1, forward strand.
AGCGGCAGCGACGCGACCCGTACCTACGCCTTCACGCGCGACCAGGACGAGCAGAACAGCCTGGAGCAGGCGACCTATGAGAACATCGTCGCCAACGAACTGTCGACGCTCGCGTTCCGGCGCGTGCCGGCCGCCCAGGCGCGCTACCTGGTGGCGCTCGCCTACGGCATCAAGGGCGACCTGGTGAACGTGCCGCAGCCGGTCTACTACGATCCCTGGATCGGGCCCGGCCCTTACTGGCGCGGCGCCGGCGCCTGGGGCGGCTTCGGTCCCTGGGGCCCGTTCCCGACCGGCTACGTGAACCAGACCTACCGCGTCTACGAGCGCTCGCTGACGATCCGCATCACCGAGCGCGGCACCGGCCGCGAGGTCTACAACGTCAGCGCGCGCAATTCGGGCGGCGGCGGTTCGCTGGTGACGGCGATGCCCTACCTGGCCCGCTCGGCGCTGGCCGACTTCCCGCTCGGCAACGGTTCGACGCGCACCGTGCGCCTGCCGGTGGACCGCAACGGCGGCGGCCCGGCCGCGCCGGCCTCGAACGAGCGCGCGGTGCCGGCCGCCGCGGCTTCCGGCGCCGCGCCGGCGGCCGCCGCGAAATAAGGCGGCGCGGCGGAAGGCGGCGCGGCAGCGCCCGGCCGGGCGCCGATACGGCCCGCTTCCCCAACCCCGATCGTCGAAATCCGATCTTCAAAAAGCAGGGCCCGACGCGAGATGTCGCGTCGGGCCCTGTCTTCATCCGGATTCCTCAGCGAACGCCGGCCACGCCGGCGTCCGATCCCCCATCAGGCGAGCGCCGCCTCCGCCTGCCGTGCCGCATCGCGCTCGTGCACGCAACGGCCGGCCGCGTAGGTGCTGTGCACGGCGCGGTCGTCGCCGAGCATGGCGAGCGCGAACAGCAGCTCCTCCAGCGTCTCGGCGCGCGCGGTGCGGCGCGCCAGCAGCGGCGTGGCGCGCGGGTCGAGCACCACGAAGTCGGCTTCCGAGCGCGGCGCCAGGGTGCCGACCTGGTCCTCCAGCGCGAGCGCCTGCGCGGCGCCGGCCGTGGCCAGCCAGAACATACGCGTGGCCGTGAGGTGATAACCCGACAGCCGCGCCACCTTGTGCGCCTCGTTCATGGTCTGCAGCATCGAGAACGAGGTGCCGCCGCCCACGTCGGTGGCCAGCGACAGCGACGCGCGCTGCTCGGTGGCGCGGTCGAAGTCGAACAGGCCGCTGCCGAGGAAGAAGTTGGAGGTCGGGCAGTGGGCGATCACCGTGCCGGTTTCGGCGATGCGGCGCCGGTCCTCGTCGTCGAGGTGGATGCAATGGCCGTACACGGCGCGCGGGCGCAGCAGGCCGTGGCGATCGTAGATGTCGAGGTAGCTGCGATGGCCGGGGAACAGCTCGGCCGCCCATTTCACCTCGTCGACGTTCTCGGCCACGTGGCTCTGCACGAACACGTCGGGATGACGGCGCGCGAGCTCGGCGCAGGCTTCCAGCTGCCCTACCGTCGAGGTCGGCGCGAAGCGCGGCGTGAGCGCGTACATCTGGCGGCCGCGCCCGTGCCAGCGCGCGATCAGCTCGGCGCTGTCGTCGTGGCCCGATTGCGCGGTGTCGCGCAGGAATGCCGGGCAATTGCGGTCCATCAGCACCTTGCCGGCGATCATCCGCAGGTTCTTCGCCTCGCTGGCCTCGAAGAAGGCATCGGCCGACTGCTTGTGCACCGTGCAGTAGACCAGCGCCGTGGTGGTGCCGCTGGCCAGCAATTGGTCGACGAAGAAGCCCGCCACCTCGCGCGCATGCGCCGGATCCTCGAAGCGCCGCTCGGTCGGGAAGGTGTAGGTGTCGAGCCAGGGCAGCAGCCCCGGCGCCGGCGAGGCGATCATGTCGGTCTGCGGATAGTGGATGTGCGTGTCGATGAAGCCGGGCACGATCAGCTTGTCGCGCAGCGTGGTGAGGTGGGCGTCGGGCGCGAGGCGCCCGGCCAGCGCCGCGTAGGCGCCGGCGGCCACCACCCGGCCGTCCTCGACGATCAGCAGGCCGTCGTCCTCGAGCACGGCGGCGTCGGCGTCGCGGGCCGGGTCTGCGCGAAAGGTCAGCAGCCGGGCGCGGAAGGCGGTTTGGGTCATGAGCGGAACTCCAGCATCGAAAGGGTGAGGCGCGGCATCACAGCTGCGCGAGCAGCACGCCGGACAGCGCGGCGACGATCCACATCGCCGGCTTGATCTCGTGGCGCTTGCCGGTGAACAGCTTGAGCACCACGAAGGCGAGGAAGCCGTAGGCGATGCCGTCGGTGATCGAGTAGGTCAGGGGGATCAGCACCATCGCGATGAAGGCGGGGATCGCCTCGTCGAAGCGATGCCACTCGATCTTGGTGATCGACTCCATCATGAACACGCCCACCAGGATCAGCGCCGGCGCGGTCGCGATCGCCGGCACCAGCGAGAGCAGCGGCGAGAGCACCAGGAAGGGCAGGAAGCAGATCCCGGCCACCACCGCCACCAGCCCGGTGCGCCCGCCCGCCGAGATGCCGGCCGCCGATTCGATGTAGGCGTTGGCGGGGCTGGTGCCCAGCGGCGCCGAGACCACCGCCGAGAACGCGTCGACCATCATCGACTGGCGGATGTTGCGCGGATTGCCGTCGCGATCGAGCAGGTTGCCGGCTTCCGAGATCGCCATGAAGGTCGACAGCGCGTCGAAGAAGGCGGTGAACAGCATCACGAAGATGAACGGCCAGTAGGCCACCTTCAGCGCGCCGATCAGGTCGAGCTGGCCGATGCCGGAGAAGTCGGGCGCGGACACCAGGCCGTTCCAGTTGACGAGTGTTTTGGTGGCGAGCGCGGCCGGCCAGTAGGCGGTGCCGTCGCCCCAGACACGGCCGATCGGGATCGCCAGCACGGTGGTCACCACGATGCCGATCATCAGCGCGCCGGTCACGCGGCGCACCACCAGCACGGTGGTGACGGCCAGCCCGATCAGGAACGTGACGATCACCGGGTTCAGCGAGGAGGCGTGCACCACGGTGACCGGGTCGCCCACCACGAACTTGGCGTTGACCAGGCCGATCAGGCAGATGAACAGGCCGATCCCGCAGGACACGGCATGGCGCAGGTTGGGCGGGATCGCGTCCACCACCAGCTTGCGCGCGTTGAAGGCGGCCAGCACCGCGAAGATCACGCCGGCCCAGAACACGCAGCCGAGCGCGGTCTGCCAGGGCATGCGCCCGCCGTGCACCATCACGAAGGTGAACAGCGCGTTCATGCCCATGCCCGGCGCGACCAGTACCGGGTTGCGCGCGTACAGGCCCATCGCGCAACTGCCGAGGAAGCTGACGATCACGGTGGCGGTCAGCGCGGACGCGAACGGCACGCCTGCCTGGGACAGGATGCCGGGATTGACGACGATGATGTACATCGCCGTCAGGAACGTCGTGATGCCCGCGACGATCTCCGTGCGCAACCGCGAACCGGATTCGCGGATGCCGAAGAAGCGGTCGAGCATCGAGCTCGAAGCCGGGGCCTTGCTGCCGTTGTACGTGTCCATCGGAAAAGCTCTCCTCAGTCTCTGTTATGGGAACCACCGTGCGCATGCGTCGAGCGCATGCGCTCAAGGCACCGGCGCTCCCGACAGGACGTGGGCGTCATGCCGGGTGCCAGTGCGAATCGAGCTTCGCGATCAGCGCGGCGCGCTCGGCCTCGGTGACGAAGGACGCCTCGAATCCATTGCGGATCACGGTGTAGACGTCCTGGTCCTCGAGGGCGAGCGCGGCCACGGTCGCGAAGTAGTTGTCGTTGACGTAGCCGCCGAAATAGGCCGGATCGTCGGAATTGATGGTGACCGCCACGCCGCTGTCGAGCAGCACCTTCAGGGTGTGCTTGGTCATGTCGTCGAATACCTTGAGCTTCAGGTTCGACAGCGGGCAGACCGTCAGGGCGATGCGCGAATCGGCCAGGCGCGCCACCAGGGCCGCGTCCTCGATGCTGCGCACGCCGTGGTCGACGCGGTCCACCTTGAGCAGGTCGAGCGCCTCGATCACATAGGCGGGCGGACCTTCCTCGCCGGCGTGCGCCACCAGCTTCAGGCCCAGCGCGCGGGCGCGGGCGAACACGCGCTCGAACTTCGAGGGCGGGTGGCCCTGCTCGGAGGAATCGAGGCCGACGCCGATCAGGCGATGCGAATACTTCTCGAACAACGGCCGCGCTGCCTCGAAGGTGGCCAGCGCGTCCTCCTCGGACAGGTGGCGCAGGAAGCAGAGGATCAGCTTGCTGGACAGCCCGCGCGCCTGGGCGTCGGCCAGCGCGCGGTCGATGCCGGCCACCACGGTCTCGATCGGCACGCCGCGCTCGGTGTGCGTCTGCGGATCGAAGAAGATCTCGGTGTGCACCACCTTGTCGGCCAGCGCGCGCTCCACGTAGGCGGCCGTCATGTCGTAGAAGTCCTGCTCCTGGAGCAGCACGCTCGCGCCCGCGTAGTAGATATCGAGGAAGGATTGCAGGTCGGTGAAGGCATAGGCCGCGCGCAGCGCCTCGACCGATTCGTAGGCGAGCTTCACGCCGTTGCGCTCGGCGAGCTTGAAGATCAGTTCCGGCTCCAGCGAGCCTTCGATATGGATGTGCAGCTCGGCCTTCGGCGCGAGCGCGATCTTGTTCTGCAGATTCGGGGTCATGGTGCTCTTCTTGGTCGGTCAGGTTTGAGGGGAGGCCGGCACGCCGGCCGCCGGGGCGGCGTGCATGTCGACGACCTGCAGGATCTGCGCGGCCACCGAGATCGCGATGGTCTCGGGAGCCTTGTCGACGATGCCTTCGACGCCGATCGGGCAGCGCATCCGCGCGGTCTGCGCGGGGTCGATGCCGCTCGCGGCGAGGCGCTGTTCGAACTGCACGCGCTTCGACTTCGAGCCGATCATCCCGAAGTATGCATAATCGGCGCGCCGCAGGACGTGCTGGGCCAGCACGAAGTCGAAGGCGTGATCATGCGTCATCACCACGAAGTAGCTGTGCGGCGCGGCCTCGGCCACCGCCTGCTCGGGCGCCTCGCGCGCGTCCACGGCGAGGTTGCCGATGCCGGCCAGCGCCTCGGCGCTCGGGAACGGCGCGTCGCTCGCGTCGACCCAGCGCACCCGGCAGGGCAGGGTGGCCAGCACGCGCACCAGCGCGAGCGCGGCGTGGCTGGTGCCGAACAGCTCCACCGCGAAGGTGTGCGGCGCGATCGTCTCGGTCATCAGCGAGACGTCGCCGGTGCTCCACAGCAGGCAGTCGGCGCGCGTCACGTCGGCTTCCGGCTCGCTGAGCATCACCGGGTCGGGCGAGGGGCCGAAGGCGATGCTGCGCACCGTCGCGTGGCCGGCCGCGACGCGCTTGGCCAGCGAGGTGATCCAGCCCAGGTCGGCGATGTCGAGCCGCTCGAAGGCCAGCGTCACGGCGCCGCCGCAGCACTGGCCCAGGCTCGGGCCGAGCGGCAGCCGCTCGAGGCGGCGCGCGTGCGACAGGTGCGAGCCGTCCTTGAGCAATTGCCGTGCGATCTCGATCGCCTTCCATTCGAGATGGCCGCCGCCGATCGTATGGCGGGCCGTGTCGCGCGTGACCAGCATCTTGGTGCCGGCCTCGCGCGGCACCGAGCCCTCGGCGCGCGCCACCGTGACCAGCACCGCGGCCTCGCCGTGCGCGATCAACTGCTGGACGTCGGTCAACCAGGTTTCCATGGTGTGGGCCTCCGTCGTCAGCGCGCCGCCGCGGCCGCGTGGGGCGCGAGCGTGGGCGGGATGGATGGGACGGCGGGACGGGGCGCCCGGGCAGCGTGCCTGGGCAGGCCCTGGGCGGTGCCGCGAGCCGGCGGCGCGGCG